>CAILAQ010000138.1 GCA_903832165.1 uncultured Bacteroidota bacterium
AGTGGCGCAGGATGGCAGTACAAAAAACTACATGGTCAATATTTTCGAATCGCCTGATACCACCAAGCCAGTGGTGACAAACGCAGCGCAATCCGTAAGTAATCTTGCCGGTCAGTATGTGATTCTCCGCAGCAATGAAGCCGCCGGTAAAGTATATCTGATCAGTAATTCGGCCAGTCAGACCACAGTGGCCGACCTTGAAACATCGGTTGCAGCAAAATTGGGAAAATCGGCTTATGTTTTTGCAGCAAATACTGATATACCGATTTCGACGGCCAATATGACCGAGGGAACCTACAATACCTATGCTATCGATGCTGCCGGCAATAAATCAGCAATGGGAAGCAACAAAATCACCATAATCGATCGCCTCCCGCCAACCGTTAGTGTTGCCGCTCAGACTGTCACCAATGCCCTGAATAAAACGGTTGATATAACCAGTAGTGATAACGGTCTGGTATACCTGATCATGGAAGGAGTACCTCAATTATCGAAATCTGATTTTGAAGCGGCTGTTATGGACAAGAAGGGCGCCAAAGGGTTGGTTCTTAATCCAAACACTCCGACTCCGGTTAGTGTTTATCAGTTGCTTGCCGGTAATTATCACGCGTATTCTGTTGATATCAGTCTGGCAAATAATGTTTCCTCACCAAGTGCCAATGTGGTGGTTATCACTGAGGCCAGCAGGATTAAATCGATTCTTGCCTTTAGTTTTAATCAGCTTGATCCTCCGGCCATCGGACAGATCATAGGAACCGATATTACGGTAAGGTTAAGGGTGGGAACGCCTGTAACCAATCTTGTGGCAACTTTTACAGCCTCTACTCTGAGTCAGGTTCATGTTGGTTTAACTCCGCAAGTGTCAGGGATTACACCAAACGACTTTACTTTACCTGTAATTTATACTGTAACAGCCGAGAATGGATCTTCGCTGGAATATACAATAACGGTTGAATTCAATACCGGAATTGAAGACAGTGAATGGATGACCAGCATCAGGACTTATCCGAATCCGGTTTCAGAAAAACTGACTGTCGAAACTATGCTGCCGCTTGACCGGGTTGTTATCCTTAACGGGATTGGCCAGGTAATTGCGGACATAAAGGACTCCGGATTAACGACAATGCAGATTCCAACTGATACCTGGATGAAAGGAATATATTTCGTTAAGTATTACAGTGAGAAAAAGTACATCGGCATTCAAAAGATTATTAAGAATTAAGGTTCAGCGAATTGACAAAAAGCCCTTTAAGTAATGGATTGGGAGTGATCCTGAGGATCATTTTAGTCTGCTATTTATTTCTTGGGTCCTTCAGGGCAGAAGCTGAGAATTCTTCAGGCGTCAGTACAGACATGCCGAAGAGATTTCTCAGCTTTTCCTTAGGATCATCATTTACAGTTCAGGGAGATCCTGTAACCTGCATTTCCTACGGGATTATTAACGACGTTTCACGTACTATTCAGGTAAATATCCCCTATTCAGCCTCGAAAACGTTACTCATCGCATCGTATACGTTAACTCCAGGCACCTCAGCTTTTATTGGGGGGGTGGGACAAACTTCAGGAATTACCCCAAACGATTTTACCAATACCAAGACCTATCAGATTCTGGCTTCAGATGGATCTTTTACTAATTATGCGGTCAATGTTACCAATAATCCGAGGGAGACGAAGAAGCAAATCGTTTCGTTCAGTTTTAATGGATTCACTACCAGGGTGGGATGTGTGATTGATGAAAGTGCCAAAAAAATTACCGCCATACTGCCGTTTGGAACCATTCTGACCAATCTTGTGGCTTCTTTTGAAACTACCTCAATGATTTCCCGGGTTAAAATTGGAACAACCCGGCAGACCAGCGGAGTTACTTCCAATGATTTTACAAATTCATTAAAATACCGGGTGCTTGCGGAGGACGATACTTATGCGGACTATTCGGTGACAGCAACCGTACTTCCGGCCAGTTCTGCAAATCATATCACTGATTTCCGGTTCAATGGATTATCCTCTCCTGCCATTGGAACGATAAATGAAGAAACAGGATCTATTCTGGTGACCATTCCCTGGGGCGCCGATATTACCAGATTAACAGCAACATTTACAAGTTCACCATATTCGGTGGTGAGACTTGGTTCCATCATTCAGCAGAGCGGGCAAAATGTAAATGACTTCACTTCCATACTATATTATACTGTTACCGCGCAGAACGGAACTGCTAAAAACTATTTTGTCAGGGTTGCGAAGGCTTCGCCTGCTGCCGGAAATTCGATTCTGAGTTTCAATCTTGAATCACAATTCGATCCCGACATCATTGGTGTCATCGATCAGGCCACCCGTACTATTCGTTTGGTAGTGCCCTATTCGCAGAGCGTTACTTCACTGGTTGCCTCCTTTACGAGTAGTCCGTATTCTACCGTTTTGATTGGGTCCACCCAGCAGCATAGCGGAATAACAGCGTTCA
Source organism: uncultured Bacteroidota bacterium (assembly GCA_903832165.1). Taxonomy (GTDB): domain Bacteria; phylum Bacteroidota; class Bacteroidia; order Bacteroidales; family UBA12481; genus UBA12481. The sequence goes on from CAILAQ010000138.1 coordinate 2,459, forward strand.
GCTTCAGCAGTCCGGTAACCTACTCCTGCCGCGCAGAGGATGGCTCAATCGTTCTTTACACTGTTTCGGTATCCCATGCTGAAGTAGTTACATTAAACAGTCTGTTATCATTCCGTTTTAATGAAGTTGATCCCGACGCTATCGGAGTTGTTGACCAGGATGCCTTCACGGTGACATTGCATCTGCCTGTCAGTCAATCCGCAAACGGTTTGGTGGCCACTTTTACCTTGTCACCGCTAGCCAGGGCTTATGTTGGCGGAGTACTTCAAACCAGCGGCACGACAGCCAATAATTTCTCCAATCAGGTAACCTATTCGATTCAGGCAGAAAACGGATCGATGCGCTATTATTACATCAATATTGTCAGAGATCCGGTAAGGACAGAGAAGGTGCTGGAAACATTTTCCTTCAGGGGCCTCGGCGTGCTGTCGGAAGGGGTTGTTAACCAGGTTGCTCATCAGGTATCAATTCATGTCCCTTTCAATACCAATATTGGCTCTTTGGTTGCCACTTTTACCCAGTCATATCTGGCTGCGGTTAAAGTTGGTAATGAGGTGCAGGTATCTGGTGTGACTACCAAAGATTTCAGGAATGGCCTGTCATACAGCGTAATTGCGGAAGATGGCAGTATGCAGAATTATGATATCGGAGTTTTCAGGGATCCTGTGAGCTCAGCAAAACAGATCACTGATTTTCGTTTTATCGGATTGGCTTCTGATGCGATCGGAACGATTGATCATATTGGTGGAAAGATTGTTGTCACTATTCCCTGGTCGGCTGATATCAACAATCTTATCGCAGGTTTTACTTCTTCACCGCTTTCAACTGTCAGGGTTGATACGGTTCGCCAGATCAGCGAAGTGAGTGCTCATGGATTCTCATCGCCTGTTAATTATGTTGTTACTGCTGAAGACGGCTCAACACAGAACTATTCTGTTATCGTTAACCGGACTGAGGCGGCTACAGGAAATGCGCTGCTTACCTTCAATTTTGAAGCGCAATTTAACCCGGCAATCGTTGGGGTCATTAATAATACAGCAAGGACAATCAATCTCACAGTACCTTATTCGCGCGACGTGACCGGTCTTATTCCGACATTTACCTGCAGCCGTTCAGCTTCAGTGCTTTTTGAAACCACTCTGCAGGTTAGCGGTATAACACCTAACAATTTCACTTATCCACAAACTTATGCCTGCAGGGCTGAGGATGGCTCAACGGAATACTATACGGTTACGGTCATTCATTCTCCTGCAAGCAGCTCAAAGGAACTGTTTGATTTTCGTTTTACTCTGCCGGGAGCAACAGCCATGGGTGTTATTGACCATGCTGCAGAAACTGTTAAAATTCATGTTCCATTCGGGACTGATGTTTCCTATCTGGTGGCTGCTTTTTCTGTTTCCCCTTTGGCAAAGGCTGAGGTTGGCGGTATTCAGCAAGTGAGCGGTGAAACTCCCAATGATTTTTCGAAACCGGTGGCTTATGGGATTATAGCTGAGGATAATTCGGAGAATTTCTACACGATATCGGTTATTGTAGATCTGAATAGTGAGAAAAGAATCTATTCATTTGAAATTTCGAAGGTTAATACCTCTGTTTTGCTTGATCCACCGGCTGTTGGGGTTATCAATGAAAATTTGAAAACAATTCAGGTAAATGTTCCTTACAGTACCAACCTGACTTCCATGGTAGCTTCGTTCACGAAATCGATCAATGCTGCTGTTAAGGTTGTGAACACTGATCAGGTGTCGGGCGTCACACCGAACAACTTTTCTTCGACAGTTGCCTATACGGTTTATGCTCAGG
>CAILAQ010000139.1 GCA_903832165.1 uncultured Bacteroidota bacterium
ATTGGTTTTATGGCACTTGCAATTATTATCTCTTTCACTCAGGTGAATGCACAAAAAGCTAAAGAAAAGGTGGATATGGCTTTTGATAAAACTGTCGATGGAAATACCGCCCACGATTTTGGTTCCATAATGTACGGTGCCAATGGAAAAGTAGACTTCAACTTCACCAATCAGGGAACAAAACCCATTTCGATTACAAATGTTGAATCATCATGCGGATGCACAGTTCCAACCTGGACCAAAGAACCGGTTGAACCAGGCAAACAGGGTACAATAACCATTGTTTACAACACTACACTTCCGGGTGCCTTCAATAAAACCGTGGTAGTGACATCAAATGCCAATAACTCTCCTGTCAGACTGGAGATCAGGGGCAAGATAAATGCCACAGCGGCAGACATTCAGCAACCTGCCGTCAATGCCGGTGTAGTCAATGAGGCAACCCAGAAGGCGGGATCGGATGACCAAGGTCATGTTCGTGAAGGCAACAAACAGCTTCAGGAACAAAAAGCAGCTCAGGTGCGGGCTGCATCTGAGCAGACTGCTTCAGGTGCAAAACCGGCGGTCACAGTAACGAAACCGGCCGTTACAACTATCAAGAAGAAATAGCCGATAAAATCTAATACCTGTATCATGCCTGCAATCAGCCTCAGGGGAGATGCCATGCCGCCCTCCCCGATACGTAAACTTGTTCCATTCGCCGATGAAGCCAAGAAAAGAGGCCGTATCGTGTATCATCTTAATATCGGCCAACCCGATATAAAGACACCTGATACCGCTATGAACGCGATTCGCTCCATTAATAAGTCGGTACTGGAATATTCCCATTCAGCAGGCTACGAATCGTACAGGCGAAAGCTGGCTACCTCCTACCAGAGTATCGGAATCGATGTTGACTTCAATCAGATCATAGTAACTACTGGTGGTTCAGAAGCGATCCTTTTTACGCTTATGGGGACCATGGACCCGGGTGATGAGGTGATTGTTCCTGAACCATTTTATGCTAATTATAACGGATTCGCCATTGCTGCAGGGGTGAAAGTGATTCCGGTTCCTTCTTCCATAGAGGATGGATTCGCGTTGCCTGCAATTGAAGCATTTGAAAAACTGATCACCCCTAGAACCAGGGGGATAATGATCTGCAACCCAAATAATCCAACCGGCTACCTTTATTCCAAAGATGAGCTTCTCAAGCTGAGGGAGATCGTGCTGAGAAATAATCTGTACCTTTTTTCTGATGAGGTATACCGTGAATTCTGTTACGATGGAATTAAACATCACAGCGTTCTTGAGCTGGAAGGACTCGATGATCATGCAATCATGTTTGATTCGGTATCAAAGAGATACAGCGCATGTGGTGTAAGGATCGGCTGCGTGGTTACCCGCAACTGCAAGGTGCTTTCTACGGTACTCAAGTTCGCTCAGGCCAGACTTAGCCCCCCCGGGCTGGGTCAGATAGCTGCCGAAGCAGCTCTGGAAACACCGCAATCCTATTTCGATGAAGTTGTGGTTGAATATATCGCACGCCGGAATTTCCTGGTCGAAGCCCTTAACAATATTCCCGGAGTTTTTTGTCCGAAGCCCAAAGGCGCCTTCTATACTACCGTCCGTTTGCCGGTTAAAAATGCTGATGATTTTTCAAAATGGCTGCTGACTGATTTTGAACACAACAACCAGACAGTTATGCTCGCTCCTGCTGCAGGATTCTATGCAACACCCGGCCTGGGTCTGAATGAAGTCAGGATTGCTTATGTCCTGAAACTGGAGGATCTTAAAAACGCCGTCGAGTGCTTAAAGGTTGCGCTGGAGCAGTACACTGAGTGACCAGTGACCAGTGACGGGTGACGGGTGACGGGTGACGCAGAAGATGGTAGGGATGCATACTTGTATCCGTTTCCGGATTATTCCGAAATCTACGGAGTGGAGCAAAGGCTGGCAATTATCTGTTTAATTAAGGAATTACTAACCTAATTCGTTTCTTAACATAAGGTTTAGATGGTTCTGTATATGGTGCCGAAAGTCATAACAGACCCATTACCTCCCTTGAACCTTTTGCCTTGTGCCTTGAGCCTTGAGCCTTGAGCCTTATTTATCTCCATATAGCAGATACTTCGCCCTCATCTCCCTGTACTTCCGTAATCCCGGCTCCCAGCTCGACCTGATCTCCCCGGCCGTTTTGCCTTGCTGTATCTGAAGCCTGATCTGGTTGGTCCCGGCCAGTGTATCAAAATAGCCGATAAAGAAACTGCCGTTGCTATTAAGTTTCTTATAGGCATCGATGATCCATTCCAGCTTTAACTCCGGCTCTTGAGAAATCTCCCCGATACCGTTCAGGCGGAGATCCCGACCATGGCATTCCTTGTTTTCATGCGGCGGATGAAGACTCACCCCCGGCAAAGATTTCGGAGTAAAAACAAAATCCCCGGCCATGTCCGGATGCCCGAATACCTGGAACGGAAAACCGGTTCCCCTCCCAATGCTTACCACGGTTCCTTCAAAAAAGCAAAGTGTCGGATAGAGATATACCGAGGTCTGGTTTGGCAAATTGGGTGATGGCTTCACAGGCAGGATGTATTCAGTCTGATGATCATATCCTGTGCATCTGATCACTGTAAGATCACATTGAATCCCACCTGAGAGCCAATGCTCTCCATTGATCATCCCGGCGTATTCCCCAACCGTCATTCCATGAACAACGGGCACGGGATGCATTCCCACAAATGATTTGAAAGCGGTATCGAGGATCGGTCCATCTGTATAAAACCCATTTGGATTCGGTCGGTCGAGAACCAGCAAAGGCTTATGTTCCTGGGCACAGGCCTCCATAACCAGGTGAAGGGTAGAAATGTATGTATAAAACCTTACGCCCACATCCTGGATATCGAAAATAACCAGATCAATCCCCTGAAGATCTTCGGGAGCAGGCTTTTTATGTTTTCCGTAAAGCGAAACTACTGGAATACCTGTCTTGGGGTCAAGGCCATCCTGAAGTGCTGCACCTGCCTCACCCTCTCCTCTGAAGCCATGCTCAGGAGCAAAAACCTTTTTAACGGTAACTCCGGATCCAAGTAATGTATCAAGCAAATGGATCTTTCCGACACGGCTTGAAGGATTTGAAACTAATCCGATACTTTTCCCAAGGATCAGTTTAAGATAAGCATCGGTCCGGTCAGCGCCACAGCTAACCCTGGATTGTTTCAGGATCGGCATTAATTGTGCCTGCAGTCCAATCCAGGAACTTAACAGGATTAGCAGACACCACAGAGGTTTTATCTTCATAATTGGTACATTTGCCTAAAATCAGGTTTCGCCTGTGAATTTCGAACTCTTCATCGTAAAAAAAATCATCCGGAGCCGAACCGGTAAAAGATCAGGTGCTAATACACTGGTTAATGTTTCGGTTATAGCCATTGCCCTGAGCATGTCTGTAATGATTCTTTCCGTCGCTATACTTGCGGGTTTCAAAAAGGAAATAAAAGATAAACTTACTGGTTTTGGCTCCCATATTCAAATCAGCAGCCTGACTTCCAACAATTCCTGGGAAACCGGGCCCATAAGCATCGATCAGCCATTCCTGGAAAAGTTGAAAAGCGATCAGGCAATCAGCGGTATATATCCTTTCGCCACAAAACCCGGTATGGTTCAGTCGGGCAAGGAATTGCAGGGAATCATCCTGAAGGGTGTAGCACAAGGTTACAACTGGGATTTCTTTTCCCGGAACCTTATTGCCGGCCGTGTCCCTGACCTTTCAAATCCGGATTCCCTTGAGGTTTTGATTTCAAAAACGCTCGCCGATCTGCTCAGGATAGGCACAGGCATGAAAATCCCAACCTATTTTATTCAGGATCCGCCGAGGATGAGACCATTCAAGGTGTGCGGCATCTATGAAACCGGGCTGGCGGAATATGATCAGATTTTTGTGTATTGTCATTTGCAACAGATCAGGGAAATAAACAACTGGAAGGAAAGTCAGATCAGCGGTTTTGAAATCAGGCTGAACGATCCATCAAAAATGGACAGCGAGGCGTCAAGAATCCGCGAAGAAGTGGACAATACCACCATCGCATCAGGTAACATAATGCAGGTCAAAACACTTAAGGATCTTGCACCCGGCTTTTTCGATTTTCTTAGTCTGACCGATACCAATGTGTGGGTCATATTAACACTGATGATTCTGATAGCCGGATTTAACATGATATCCGGCCTCCTCATCATCATTCTTGACAGGACAAAAATGATTGGAACACTTAAGTCACTTGGAACTGACAATCGCTCGATGGCAAAAATTTTTCTTTATCAGGCAGTGTATATTATCGTGAAAGGATTACTCTTTGGTAACCTTATCGGCTTAACCCTGGCAATGATCCAGGACCGGTTTCGCTTAATTCATCTGAATCCTGTTTCCTATTTTGTTGATTCCGTGCCGGTTCATATCAACATCATTCATCTTCTTCTGCTCAACGCCGGAACGCTCCTCCTTACGCTGGTAATGATGCTCATTCCTTCAACGTTATTAACGCGGATCAGTCCCGGAAAAACAATAAAATTTGATTAATTTTCAAATTTCCTACTAATGTATGAGAAACTCTTTTGATGCTTTGCGTAACCAATTGGAATCCAGAAGTGCCATAGGTTACGTTCCACTTTCGGAAGCTACAATTGAAGACTGGAGAAGGATTGGGTTTATGTCAGGTCTGGAGGTTCATCAGCAGCTGAACACTCAGCACAAACTCTTTTGCCGGTGTCCGGCAGGAATTTATAATCAGGACGACGACTATGATGGTGAATTAATCCGCCATATGCGCCCTACCCTCAGCGAAATGGGTGAATATGACGGCACAGCGCTCATGGAATTCAGAACCCGCAAAGAGATCATCTACCGGTTAAATAATGAAAACGCATGCACTTACGATATCGATGATACCCCTCCGTTCAAAATAAACAGGGAAGCCCTCGATTACGCACTCGAAATTTCATTGCTGTCAAACATGAATGTTGTCGGGGAAGTGCATATCACAAGAAAGCAATATCTCGACGGCAGTATTCCAACAGGATTTCAACGCACCGCCATACTTGGAGTTGAAGGTGAAATCCAGTTATCAAATAAAAAAATCCGGCTGATTCAGCTGAGTATCGAAGAGGACTCCTGTCGTGAGATCTCAGATATTGGTCACAGGAGAATGTATAAGACCGACCGCCTCGGAATGCCGCTTATTGAAACAGTAACTTATCCTGATTGTGAAACTCCTTTTGAGCTTAGGGAAGCAGCTGAATACATTCGGTTTCTTAACCGCAGCACGGGCAGGGTAAGAACAGGAATCGGATCAGGCCGGGAGGATGTTAATGTAAGCTGTCGCGGAGGTGACCGGGTTGAGATTAAAGGGGTCTCGCATAACAAATGGATCCCGAAGCTGAGCCACAATGAAGCTTTCCGTCAATATGCACTCCTGCGGATCTGTGATATTATCAGGGAACGCATTCCGGAAAAAAGCAGCTGGCAAATAAAATCAGTCCCATTGGTTTATGAAAAACTGAATTCAGATAATCAAGTAATTAATGAAGCCAGAAAATGCGGATACCGCATTATTGCAGTCAATCTGCCCTTATTCCAGGGCATTCTTTCTCATTTCACTCAGCCGGGAAAATGTTTCGCCAACGAGATTTCCGATCGGCTCAAAGTAATTGCCTGCATTGAAAAACCAAATATGATCACTTCTGAATCGATTGAGTCTGACCAGAACAATATCGATTTCGACAAAGTCAAAAAATGGCTGAATGCTAATGAAAACGATGCCCAGATCATTTTCTGGGGACCTGAAGCCGATATAAAAACCGCTCTGGAGACAATCGAAGAACGGTGTCTGATGGCATTTGATCATATCCCGCGCGAGACCCGAAAGGCGCTTGCAGATGGAACAACGATTTTTGAGCGTGTACTTCCCGGTGCTGACAGAATGTATCCTGATACCGATTCAGCACCCATCCCGCTAGATGAGGAATATATCATCCGATTAGGCCAGAACCTGCCTGTTCCGGTAAATATCAGAATTTCAAAAATGCAGGAATGGGGCATACCTTCAGACACCTTCCATTACCTGCTCAAGAAGAACCTGGTACCCCTTATAGAAAGGATATCTGACGATTTCGGCTTTACTCATAAATTTATCGGCACTTTTCTTGGACATACATTAAAGTACCTGGAAGGTCAAAAGCAGCCGCACAAAGAATTCTCCCCTGAAAAAATTTATGACCTGTTCAGTTTCATCAGGTCTAACCGGCTTGATCAGGCAATTGCCAGGCCAATCCTTGCCGTTCTGATGGATTATCCTAAAATGGATTTCGCCAGCATCCTTACCAGCCTGAAATTCAAAAAGCGGAGCCAGGATGAATTGCTTGCACCCGTCAGTTTTCTGATCGGAAAATTCCGGGAAATCAAGAAATCCGACAATTCCTCGGTTACGATGAACTGGTTAATGGGCCAAATCAGAAAACAAGCACTCGGCAATATTCCATTGAATGAATATAGCAGGCTCATCCAGGTGCAGATAGCAAAAGAAGTTTCTGAACAATTGTCCACTGACTCAATATGAACGAAGATTTTTTCCAGGGATATAAGGGGGAAGGCCTCGATATACTTAAAAAGTTCAATGTACGCGTCTGGGGTATTGCGGAATTTGAAACAACAAGGGGGTTCTTCAAAGGTACCGTTTTGCCTCGCGCTGAAAATGACGACCACCATCATATTGTTGTCAAGATAGCCACCGGTTATAATATCGGAATCGATACCCACACCATCCTGTCGATGAAGGAAGTAAATTACTTTAAGGCAAATTATAAGATTCCCGAAAAGGAATTCCCGTTTACGCCTAACCTTCCAAAGGTCAAACTCATTGGTACCGGCGGCACGATCGCCAGCCGATTGGATTACCGCACCGGCGCCGTAATCCCGGCCTTTTCACCGGGTGAATTATATGGTGCGGTTCCTGAGCTGGCTGAAATCTGCAATCTCCATACCGAAAAAGTATTTGCAGTATTCAGCGAAAACATGGGCCCTGATCAGTATAAAGCATTGGCGATTGCAATAAAAAAAGAGATCGAAGGTGGCGTTGATGGCATTGTTATCGGCCATGGCACGGATACGCTGGGACACACAGCAATGGCTCTCTCCTTTATGGTTCAGAATTCTCCCATTCCAATTATTTTAGTAGGTTCACAGCGTTCTTCCGACCGTCCTTCTTCGGATGCCGCCTTAAACCTGATGCACTCCTGTTACGCTGCAGGACATGGTGACATTGCAGAGGTAATGGTTTGTATGTTCGGACCCACCTCCGATGAATATGGATTCTTGCATCGTGGAACCCGAGTCAGAAAAATGCACTCCTCCTATCGTTCAACTTTCCGTACCATTGGCGACACACCTATTGCAACGGTTAGAAGAGGAGAAGTGCGGCTGATCAAGAAAAAATACAATCACCGCCGTAAAGATCGCAATGTTGATATATACCCATTTTTTGAAGACCGGGTTTCGATGATTTACTTTTATCCGCACATGCATCCAGACACAATCGACTCCCTGGTTGACTTGGGATACAAGGGAATAATCATCATCGGCACCGGGCTTGGCCACGTAAACAAGGAGTTATATCCGGCCATTGAACGTGCGCGTGACCGTGGGGTTGCCATATACATGACTGTTCAAACTCTCTGGGGTTACGTTCATATGTATGTTTATGATACGGGCCGCGACCTGATGGCGATGGGTGTGATCCCTCTTGAGAACATGTTACCCGAGGCTGCATATATCAAACTGGGATGGGCGCTTGGCCAGACTTCAGACCTTGAAAAGGTAAAAGAGATCATGCTAAAGCCTATAAATGAGGAAATTACAGGCCGCGAGCCCTATAATGGATACTTGGTTTACCAGGGAGGAGTTCCTGAGGTTGAGGATTTCGTCAGAAAATACAGGAAGTAAATATCCATTCGAACTCGCTCATTATCATTGCCGTTGCACCCCAGATACGTTCACCTTCGGCATCATAATATGGCGCAATGATTTCTATGTCCGACCGCTTTAGAATCATGGTTTTGCGGTTCTCCGGATTAAAAAGATGTTTTAAAGGGGCAACAATAACCCCGGCAACCTCTTTTTGGTCACAAATAAAATCCGGTTGCAACTCAACATATCCGATAAGCGGTTGAATGATAAAGTTACTGTGCGGCACATATAAAGGTGTCAATTTCCCTATCACTTTAATCAGGTCAGGATCCACTCCAACCTCTTCAAAAGTCTCTCTCTTTGCCGTATCAGCAAGATCCAGGTCGGATTTCTCCTGTTTCCCGCCAGGAAGTGAAATTTGTCCGCCATGCGGTCCGCCAGCCGTTCTGTGAATAAATACAGTACTTAATCCTTTGTTACCCGGAAACAACAAGATCATCACACCGCTGGATGTTGGATTCGATCCATCAAATTGGTCCATTCCCGGGGGCCTGATGGAAGGCGCCATTATCTCCTGAGCAGGTCGGCCGGGTAGCTCCTTCCTGAGGCATTCACCAAGATGTAACATTTGATTATTAATCATAGAAATGCCAGTATACTCCATATTTAAGATGGGGTCTCATTGATGGATAATGCAGCACAGCAAACGATTGTTCAGGAAGCAGACCGGCAAAAGTCTGGCACCACTCCACAAATATCCTGGTCCGTTTGACTTTAAACTGGCCAAATACATTCAATCCCGGGTAATTCCCCAGAATCTTTTCATTCTGGCCGAAGAAGACTCCGGTTGCCGGCATATAAGCATAACCATAAAATCCGGTATTGAAGTTCAGATCAAATCCATATTCAACCTGCAAGTCACCACCTGTAGATGGAAAGTGTATATCATGATGAATGTAGGTAGATGTGGAACCGACAAATAATGGCAGCCGGATTTTGTCTGAGGTGCTATATTGAACCAGGGCAGATACCGACGATCTGAATATTCCTGCTTTAAATTCCTTTGAACCCCTGGCTGAAAAAACTGTCATCCTGCTATTCAACTGTGCAGGTAATCCTAAAGTATCGAAATAGATCCATCCCATATTTGTGACGACACTTCCTGTTATTGCAACCTTTCGCCCGGGAATATTATATTTAAGATTAACTCCGGATTCCTGCTGACGATTGAAATTATTGGTCCATCGAAAATGATTGGAGTGGTAGTTCGCAATAATTGGATCAGCGGTACAGCCGCGCGCAAACAATTCGAGTGAAATCTTCGACCCGCCAGTTTTTTTACCAGGTGTTAAACTATAAAAAGCTCTCAGGTTGTAATCCCCTGCAGAATAGCCTGCAGCAGTCCAGGAAGCCGAAAGTTCAAAATTTGTCAAGGAATCACGCATGACAACTTCTCCATTCAATCCCAGCGCATATCCGTAACTCAAGGTATCCGTCTGTTTGTAGCGATAGAAATCTGGATTCAGCCCGCCGTTTAAAACCAGCGGAAACCGTCCAAATCGCAATGTATCAGACACAACGCTAACTTTATTCGTCCAGGACAAGAAGCTTATGGAATCTTTGGTAATTTGATCCTCAGACCATGTATCCTGATAAAATGCAGCATCTGTTTTTGAGTCCGAATATTTTCGGGAAACATTTGAGATTTTAAAAACATGAATAATTCGCAGACCCTTTCCATTGGGAGACAAAGAATCCACGACAGGTAAAAGAGAATCCTTGATTAGTAAGACAGAATCCTTTCTGCCAGCCAGGGAGTCTTTTGGGAGAGAGTCGATTTGAATCAATGGTTTGGGTTGGTGCTTCTCCAGAGAAATGAATCCGGATTGTACACCCTGAAACATCAGTGCCGACATTTTAGTTGCAGCACCAGATAGATTAACTGCCAGATAAGAAGGATCTGCAGATGCAGTTAAGGATTGATCTGATTCCAGTCCGCCGTTTTCAGAAAAGCCGAAAGATTGTCGGTTAATGCCGGTAACCAGGTGGTAGTTTTTTCTATTTAGGATATAATTTGCACTAATTGCAGATGAATTTGCCTTTTGGTTACTAAAATGTCCTTCAGAGTTATAATAATTTCCCAGGACGGTAATATTTCCCTTATTCTTGAGACCACGGGCGAAGATTGCCTTGATGGTTTGTCCATTTTTATCGGCAGTTCCGCCGCTGTTATAATTTAAAAGGGAGTACGGTGATTTTGCGGAATAGAATACCATTTCAGGCATATTGTAACCGTATCCGTCGATGCCTTCAAAAACAAGAGGATTAAAGGCCTCTCTGACAGGACGATATTCGTTGATTATTGCAGGTAGTCCGTCATTCCCAAGATCAGACCAGGAGCTGGAATATGTTCTGTAAAGAGGTTTATGGAACTGGCTCCCGGAGAGGATAGTATCTACAGGTTGCGCGATAGTATCCTGATGATTGATTTGGTAGATGAACCGCGTTACTGGTGTTTTCGTTTTCTGGTTATACGCAGATGCTGAGAGTATCAGGAGAAGAATAAGAAGGCAGGCCGGTTTTTTCATGACGGGTAAAGATACAAAAAGCCCCGACTCTGATGAATCGGGGCTTTTAAAAAAGTCGGCGGCGTCCTACTCTCCCACACGAATGCAGTACCATTGGCGCTGGCGGGCTTAACTTCTCTGTTCGGAATGGGAAGAGGTGGAACCCCG
>CAILAQ010000140.1 GCA_903832165.1 uncultured Bacteroidota bacterium
ATGATTATGGCACCACGTTCAAGGATATTTCAGCTAATATCCCTCTCGGACCGGTAAATGTGATCAGAGAAGACCCTTTCAATGGGAACATCCTTTATGCAGGAACTGACATGGCGGTTTACGTTTCGAAAAACGGAGGAGATTCCTGGGAAGTACTCGGAAACTTACCCACCACCTACGTTCATGACCTGATTATTCATCCGCGCGATAACATGATCGTGATTGCAACTCACGGACGCGGCATCTGGGTACTCGACGCCAATACCGTTAACAAGGCTAACGAACGCAGAAGATACTCCTTCGAAGACTAACTTTATTACAGTTGGCAACTGTAATAAAGCTGTCAGCTGTAAAAAAAAATGGCCGCCTCACCACGAGACGGCCTCTTTTTTCTTTTGCCTTCAGGCTTTTTACTTTCCTTTTGCCTTCTGCCCTCTGCCTTTTGCCCTATTCTTTAACTCTGTACCATGTCTGCTTCCTGCCAATTGGTCCGATCGAACCCCTGACATTCAACGTATTGGCATCTTCGAGCCATATCTTTACATCATAGAATTTCCCGTTTTTCGGATCCAAAATACCTTTTTTCCCTTTCCAGATATTATCCGATTTCGTGATACCCTGTACAATGATCATCCCGTGTACCTTTTTGTTATACAAGGCACCGGTGCATTTATCACACAGCTTGTCGGTAGGGGTAACACCGTCGTCATCCCATGTTTCCAGAACTTTACCGTAAAGCTGATTTCCGCTTAAAAATAGCTGGACAATGGATTTCTGTTTTCCTGACTCATCGTCAATAGTTTTCCATTTACCAACAACATCCTGGCCAATCACATGTCCTGCAAGGAGCAGGAGACCTGCAACCAACAAGCCTTTAATCTGGATTTTTTTCATAATTCTCAGGTTTTAAGTTATTATGTACCGAAGAAAACAAAAAAAAACGACAAAACCATCCGCGCTTAATTATCTGAAAAAAAGAGACACCGCTGAAAGCAGAGTCAGAGAAATGATGAAAATACGATAGGACTCCTCCGAAAACAACCTGACAATCCTTATTCCCAGCCAGGCCCCCAGAAGAATTGCAGGGATGGAAATCAGGTCGAGGGATAACGAATAAGGAGTGATCGTTCCCCATACCCAAATATGAAAGGGTAGTTTAATAATGTTGATGATCAGGAAAAACCAGGCTCCCGTTCCGATATAGGAGTTTTTTGGCAATCGCATCGCCAGCAGGTATACAGCGAACATGGGTCCGGCAGCATTTCCCACCATCGAACTGAAGCCTGCAAAAATTCCAAGGGATATGGCAAAGGCAGGATGTGTGGGTACAGAATTTGATTTCTTTATCAGATCCCTGATTACCATGATCAGCAATCCGACAATGACTATCGCCGACATCAATATCCTGAATTGATTGGCTGAGATCATTTTCCCGATTATCACTCCGGCAAAGGTACCCAGCACCGCCCACGGCAAGAGTCGTATGATATATTTCCACTCTGCCATCCGGTGATAATACCAGACCGCATAAATATCAGCAACTATTAAAACAGGCATCATTATGCCGGTCGATTCCTTTGCGCCAAAACCAAAGGCAAGCATAGGCACCACTATCAGCCCGATACCGCTTACTCCGGTTTTCGACATCCCGATCATCAGGGCCACAGCAAACAGGATTATCCATTGCTGTATCTTAATATCACTCAGTATTTCCTGCACAGTTGGCGAAAATACAGATATATCTGATCCGGTTTTAAGCTTTTTTAACCTTTCATTTAAATCAATCCTTATAAAGGTTCCTATTTTTGACTAAAACCTATACGAATGAAAAAGTATTTACTTCTTATGCTGGTCGTTATGGCCTTTCTGCCGGTAACAGCCCAAAAACTTGACATGGAAAAGCTTACCGGCCTCAATGCCCGCAGCATCGGGCCATCAGGCATGTCAGGGCGTATTACAGCGATTGATGCAGTTGAAACCAATCCGAATATTATCTATGTCGGATCGGCTTCGGGTGGATTATGGAAAACTGAATCAGGAGGAATGGAATGGACTCCCC
>CAILAQ010000141.1 GCA_903832165.1 uncultured Bacteroidota bacterium
ACCCCTCCTATGGTCTGATGCTTTAAAAAAGATCGGCAGGAATCCCTTTAATATTAAGGGAATGTCGGGATTGACCAGACCTAAAACCGGATACAGATTTTCAAAGCTATATGTGGAAACTATGTCATGGCTCCGGGATTTCTGGACAGATCCGGCAAAAGCAGTAAAACTGGAACCATCAATCATTAATATATTAACGGAAACCCTTGAATATTATAATTATTACTCACCGCAGCCTTACAATGAAACAGCCGTTGTTTGCCTGAAAAAAACCATGGGTGATATTCCAGCATTCGTGACCATTGATTCTTCTTCAAAAGAAAAGATTATTGCACGTCCCGGAAACATTGAAGATGCAGGCTTTTCATTTCGTTCGGGCAAATTAGTCTGGGCTGAACTTATTCAGGACGCCAGATGGAAGACCCGGTCATGGTCGGACATTTTTATTTTTGATTGCAAAACAGGGCAAAAAACCAGACTGACTCACCAAAAAAGATATTTTTCACCAGCTTTAAGCCCTGCAGGCGATAGAATTGCTGCAATAAATGAACAACCAAATGGTTCATCGTTTCTTGAAATGATCGATCCTTCTAATGGTTGGGTGATTTACTCAATGAGTGACTCACGAGGTGACCATTTCAGCTATCTGGGCTGGGGAACCGGTATGGATGAGCTTATTGCCATCACAACAGGTCCGAAAGGCAGACGGTTGATTTCTGTTGATCTGGAACATGGAAAAGAAACGGTAATTCTGGATGCAGGGATGTCGGACATTACCTGCCCACTGATATATGGCGACTGGATTTATTTTGCCGGCCCTGTTGGCTCGACTCAGGGACTGTACAGGATTAACCAATTTACCAAAGAGTTAGATGTGGTATTTGGTCATCGCCACGGCATAAACTACCTTAGTTCCAATGGCCGCGACCTGTTTTTCTCAGTTTATTCTGCCTTTGGTTACCGACCGGCCAAAGTTTCTTTCGGTGGGTTAACAGGCAGTCCTGTGAGCAGGATTGAGCAGCTTGAAGAACCAGTGACAGGTATTATCCAAAGAGCTGAAGGTGAATTTCCTATTGTTTATTCAGATACCGTTAACGTCTTTAAGAAAGAACCGTATCATAAACTTTCGCATTTACTCAGACTGCATTCCTGGTCGCCGGTGTATGTGAACCCGGATGCGTATCAAATCAGCCCCGGTTTTGTTATGATGTCTCAAAATGATCTTAGCACATTGACCTGCTGGGCCGGTTATCAATTTAACAAACCGGATATGTCTCACAATCTGGTCGCCTCTTTCCGGTACACGGGAATGGTTCCTTCACTGGAAGTGGATTACAGCAGAAAATATATGAATCTGGTACAGGAATCCGACACTGCCGAGAGGAAATTGTTGCCTTTTCAGCAATTCCTGAGAATCGGAGCTGGATTGCCACTGAGCTTTTCATCCGGTGCCTGGTTTAAAAGGATTGAACCCACCCTCTTTTTCGAGCAGATCGGCTATCTGCAGGAAAGAAAATCTGAATTTAACCGTTCAGCCTATATGGCTGGAGTTTCACTTTCAACTGCCTTGCTGAGAAATACAAGCTATCGTGATTTGTTTCCCAGATGGGGTTTCTCGATGAATCTAAGCCTGTTTAAGGCCTTTACAAACATTAACCGGGCAAATAACATGACTGGTCGGATTGTCCTGTATTTGCCGGGATTAATGCCAAATGGCAGTATTCGGGTTCTGAATTCTGTAAGTATGGTTGGAATAAATCAATTTTACAGCCTGATCCAGGATTACCCAAGAGGCAGATACAACCTGATTTCCAATCGCTGCTATAATTTCAAATTTGATTTTGCGTTTCCGATAGCCTATCCTGACTATTCCGTGAGCTGGCTGATCTATGTTAAACGAATAAAAACTGATTTGTTTTTTGATGCAGGAACACCATTAGATCAGACAAACTGGTTCACCTCAACAGGTATCGATCTGACAATTGATTACCATTTGTTGCGCATCGGTATAATACTTGAATCCGGCATCAGGGCTATGTATTTCCCGACCACCGGCAAATTTGGAGCGGAATTCCTGTTCTCTTTTTCAGTAAACTGATCAGCCCCTCTTCATTTCAATGAGCGTAATCTCCGGCCAGATACCCACACGGCCGGGAAATGCCAGGCACCCCAATCCTCGGTTTACATAAAGGTGCTGATTATCTGATTTATATAACCCTGCCCAGTACTTATATATCAGTTGAACCGGACTGACTTTGAAATTGCCAACTTCAATACCAAACTGAAAACCATGAGTATGACCGGATAAGGTCAGGGGAATCCTTGTTTTCGATTCAACTTCCCGTACCCAATGATCCGGATTATGAGAAAGCAATACGACAAAATCTTCTTCCGGAATGCCCGCCATAGCCTTTTTTAAATCTCCATATTGCTTAAAAGGAGGGAGCCCCCAGTTTTCAATTCCAACAATATGAATTCTCTCACCGTTTCTTTCGATGGCAATATTTTCATTTCGGAGAACACGAAAGCCCATTTCTTCCTCCTGTCGTATTATTGCATCAAAATTCGTTTTTTTAGCTGCTTTGGACGGCCACTTTGAGTAATCGCCGTAATCATGATTTCCGAGGATGGCAAATTTACCCAGTGGGGCCGTCATCGAAGACCATATAGAGGTCCATCCGTTCATTTCCGATGCGAAATTATTAACCATATCACCGGTAAAGACCAGCAGATCCGGCTTTATGTCATCAATAATACCAACGACTTCCCTCAGTTTATCCTCATTGCCGTAAAATCCTCCGAGATGAGCATCGGAAAGCTGGACAATCCTCAGCCCGTGAAAAGTTTCTGGCAGGTTTGGAAATACTATCTCCGAATGATGCACTGTAAAACGGAATCGTCCCCATCCGATTCCATGAAAAACACCCAGGAATGGTAAGGTAGCAACCATAACTCCGGTTTTTCTTATAAAATCTCTCCGGCTCACCATGGTGTCAAATTTGGGGGGCAGCTCTTTAAAGTTTTTCTTCTGGAATATTTTGCGGAGTCCTCTGGTCAGATCTTCAAACCCTTCAAAAATTATATAAACCAGTTTAAACACGGTAAATGCGACGAAGATGCCGTTAAACCACAACAATCGCAGATATCTTACCAGGAGTTCAGGTGCCTTCTGATAATTAAGATAGAAGAAGATAAAAAGGGTGATCAGGAGAATGGAATGGCAAAAGTAAACTACTGTTGACGTTATCCTGACTTTTCGCGACTTATTGCTGATAAGGGCGATCAATCCCTTGTAAGTATAAAGGTCTATCAATAAAAGAACAGGAATGATAAGAACTATCGATTGAAATGAACGCATTCAGAGAACCGGTTTTTGGAACATTTTTACTTGAATTCCGTAATAAAACAATATCAGCCCATCTTTGTTTTCGGGGTGCAAAATTAGTCGTTTTAATTGAATTCCAATAGAATTCACAAAACCAACAGCCATGGAAAACTTACTAATGAAGTATTTTGAGGCCCGGATCAAAAACGAATCTGACAATAAGGAACCAGGACCAGTG
>CAILAQ010000142.1 GCA_903832165.1 uncultured Bacteroidota bacterium
ATCGAAAAAATCAATGAGATATGGAATACTATTGCGGAGGTTTATGAGGATGATTCATTCCTTAAAGCAATGAACATGCCTCCAAAACAGATCCGACTCTTTTATTCTGTAAAAATGGATGAAAATCTTGAAGTAACTTATTTCGAAAGACTCAATTCATTTGAAGGATCAGATGGTTCTGATAATTAAATTCTTTATGGAAGGATCTGACCGATATGAACAATAATCTGATTTATGTGTACTGCCTGACAAACAGTCCGCCGGATATGGATGTCATCGAAGGATTCAACACCTTGGTTTCGCTTAAAATCGATGATTTCCATGTTATTATTAAAGGTGTGAACGACTTAGAATTCTCTGAAGTAAATTTTAAGGCAAAATTGTCTGATATTGAATGGTTGGAATCTAACGCCCGGGAGCATGTGGTAGTGATTAATAAGGTCATGGATAAAAGTTCAGTGATCCCGTTTAAGTTTGGCACCATTTTTCATTCTGAGGAGAGACTGAGACAGTTTATCTCGGATTATTCTATATCACTGAGTGAAAATTTCAATTATATAGATGGCAAGGAAGAATGGGCAGTTAAGGTCTTTTGCGACCGGTTGGTGCTTAGCGAGAAAATTGATGACCTGAGCCCGGAAGCAGCTGAATTGGAAAAGCAAATCATGGCAAGTTCGCCAGGAAAGGCTTTCCTTCTGAAAAGGAAGAAAACCGAGCTCATCGAAAATGAAATTGACAGGCTTTGTAAATTGTACGGCCAGGAGTATTTCAATGGATTTGAAGACCTCAGCGAATCTACAAGCCTTAATAACCTGCTCCCAAAAGAGTTTACCGGTCGGGAAGATACTATGATACTAAATGCCGTGTTTCTGATCCGAAAAGAAAAAGTTGGCGAGTTTGTTTCCTTTGTTGAGCAGCTAAAGCACACCAACGAGAAATCAGGGTTCTTTATTGATTCCAGTGGTCCATGGCCACCTTTCAGTTTCATTTCTATAAAAGAAAAAAGTGATACACGATAATGTAGTCGATAAGTCAAAAGACATCACCATTCTTGAATTACTTGACAGGGTTCTGAACAAAGGGGTAATCCTTACCGGGGACATAGTAATTTCCGTTGCCGATATTGATCTGGTTTACCTTGGTGTAAAATTAATGCTAAGTTCCGTTGAAACAATGGAACAATTAAAATCAGGCAAATAAATGAAAAAGCTGATTTATGCTTTGGTATCTGAAGGGAAACATCCCGACAAACTTTACGATTATCTGCCTGAAATAACTGGTATAGGCGGAGCCGTTTTAAAAGCTGTTTCGAGCTATCAGATCTCAGCAATAATAAGCGAACATGAAAAAACCGATATCGGGGCAGACAAATTTAAAGCTTTAGAGTTCGCGGAAGTAATCGAGCATCTTTCACAAAAATTCACACTACTTCCAATGCGCTTTGGTTCCATGATGAATTCAACTGAGGAGGTAAATATAATGCTCGAAAGGAATCATGAAAGAATTCATCAAAATCTTGATTTCGTTAAGAATAAGTTTGAATTCGGGCTGAAGGTTTTTTGTGATTCCGATAGGATGACTTTGGAGTTGTCGTCCGGAATAGTTGCCGGTATTGATAATCCGGACGGCAACTCTGCCGAAACCGGCAATTCTGTATTCAGGGATTATGTTAACAAGAAGCTGCGTGAACATAAGATAGAGGAATTGAGGCTTAAATATGTTGAATCCGTTATCGGTGAGATCACTGAATATTTTGCTGGCATGAATGCTGTGCATACATTCAGGAAGATGGTATCCGAAACAAACATCATTGATGCACTATTTTTACTTGGAAAAGATCAGAAAGACACCTTGGTTGATGCAGTATCTGATATGCAAAAGCGAAATCCGCTGTTGAGTTTTGTGCTGACAGGACCATGGCCACCGTACAGCTTTGTTGACAAAACGATCAAATAATTTTTTTGGGAAACTTTACGATGAGTGAAAACAAGATACTTTTTAATACAGGAATGATTGATGGGATTTCCAAGGAAATCGAAAAACTGTCCAACAGCGAGGAATCCAAACTCAAACTCACTCCTGATAACGCTGATTCCGGGCTGGCAAAACTGGTACTGACTCTGGTAGAGCTGATCAGAAAGCTCGTTGAAAAACAGGCAATGAGAAGAGTTGATGGCGGATCGCTCACAGATGAAGAGATTGAAAGATTGGGGGAAACCCTGATGAAGCTCGAGATGAAGATGGAAGAGCTAAAAAAGCACTTTAACCTGACAGACCGCGACCTGAATATCAATCTGGGACCATTGGGCGATTTAATGTAAAAAGGCCACCGCAACAGGCATCCTTTGCCCTATTTCGCTTCCCGGTTCACTTTTCCCGGATATCACTCACCCTGCTCCATCTCCTCAATAATCCTGGTCAGATTATGAACCAATGGCATTGATTTTCTTCTCCAGGTAATGTATCCTATTAAAAAGGATATTCCCATGGTCAGAAAATAGGCAGACTGAATAATTAATATTCTGATTATCTGACTATAATCTGACAAAAATTTATCATCCAGCATCGCCCAGGTAACAACAATATCAGTTAAACCTACCATCGCTATTATGAAACCGACAGTGCCTGCGGTCCACAATTTATGCCTTTTCCTGGCGGCCGTTAGCATTTCAAGTACCGGAGCACTGTAATCAACGGACTTATTTTTTCTGAAATGGTATCGGAAATATATTGCCGACATGCCAAAAATCAACACATACATGCCACCTTGCAGACGGTGGTTGAGGGTAAGTTCCGGATCAGGATTCAAAATAAGTAAGCCTGTATAGATCAATGCGAATACAACGTACACAATATACATGCCTTGCATTAGCTTCCTGTTTCGTACATCCAGCTTTCTGAGTGAATCCATCACCTGGTCCAGGTTAGCGGGTTCCTCAATGTTCTTTGGTTGGTTGTTAAATGTCATACTGCCCTCCTTTCACTTTTTCACGGAGTTCCTCCTTGATGCGATGAATTTTCACTCTGACGTTGCTCTCCGTGATACCAACGATTTCCGAGATTTCCTTTGAGCTTAATTCTTCTAAAACCAGCGACATGATAATTTTGTCTACCACAGACAATTGATTGATCAGATTGGACATCAGCTCAAGCTGCTTTTCGTGAACAATCGATTCTTCCCAATCCTCACCCACCAGGTTGGCAGCTTTGCCATCATCCAGATATGTGTTGAAATTGAGGTATTTGTTCTTTTTGTTCACAAATGAGAGGGCTGTATTCACTGCGATTCTGTATACCCAGGTGGATAATTGTGAATCGCCACGGAATTTTTCCAGTCCCCTCCAAACATTAATCAGGATCTCCTGATAAAGATCTTCAGAATCATCCGATGTCCCGGCATAATACCTGCATACCGACCTGATCCTGCTTTGGTTCTCTTCGATAATCTGCTTGTACTGCTTGTCCTTACTGTTCATGTCGCTTTTACGTTCAGCAGTTTGACTATACTAAGATAGTAATGTTACAAAATAATTCAATATCGGAATATTTCTTATATTATAACCGGTATTTTGATTAAATAATAACCAATTAGTGAGCGTTAGCGAGCCTATTAGTGAGTGAAGCGAACCTATTATGTTTCTAAACTGCCATAGCTACTACAGCCTCCGCTACGGGACCCTCTCGATCGACGATCTGGTGGAGCAAGCAATGAAGACAGGAGTCACAGCTCTGACTTTAACTGATATCAATAACTCTACCGGAGTGCCTGATTTCGTTAAGGCGTGCAGGAAAGCAGGAATCAAACCGATCACCGGGATAGAATTCCACACCGGTGATTTACTCCGGTATATCGGGATTGCCCGCAACCGTGAAGGAATGCGCGAGCTTAACGACCTCCTCACCCGGCATAACATCTCAGGCAATCCCCTCCCCGAGCGGCCGGAAAATCTTGATAACTGTTTCATTGTTTATCCGTTAATATCTTACCCCAGATCAAGGCTCCGCGATAATGAATGGGTTGGGATACGCATGCGCGAAACCCGCAGGCTACTCAGTTCAGAATTCAAGTCAAACCAGTCCAGGGTTATCCTGATGCATCCGGTAACTTTTGCGGATAACGGGGGATATCAACTTCATCGGAACCTCAGAGCTATTGATCATAACACATTATTATCCAAGCTGAACGGGGATCAGACTGCCGATCCCGGTGAAAGGTTCTGGCCTGTTCATGAACTTAAAGCAGCACTCTTCGACTATCCCCGGATCATTCAAAATACCTTGCAGGTAATATCTCAGTGTGAAGCAGAGTTCGATTTCACAACGGTCAAGAATAAGCAGGCTTTTACCGGCAACAGCCGCGATGATTATCATCTGCTTACCAAACTGGCGATGGACGGTGTCAGGCACCGGTATGGCAAAAACAATTCAGAAGCGATTCAGCGGGTGCAGAAAGAGCTCGATATCATTGCCCGCCTTGGATTCTCAGCCTATTTTCTGATTACCTGGGACATTATCCGCTATTCCATGTCGCGGGGGTTCCACCATGTAGGCAGGGGATCAGGAGCCAATTCGGTTGTTGCATATTGCTTGAAAATCACAGATGTTGACCCCATCGACCTTGACCTTTACTTCGAAAGATTCATCAATCCGCGCCGTACAAGCCCGCCCGACTTCGATATTGATTACTCATGGAAGGACCGCGACGAAGTACAGGATTATATCTTCAAGCGATATGGATATCTGCATACGGCTTTGCTTGGCACCATGTCAACCTTTCGCGGCAAATCCATCATGCGTGAACTGGGAAAGGTTTACGGCCTGCCTAAAACCGAAATCGACCGACTGATTGATGACCCCAATAACCCACTGAACAAAACGGATATGGTCGATCATATTCGGGAAATCGGGCTGAAAATGACAGATTATCCTAATCTGCGGAGCATTCATGCCGGCGGTGTGCTTATCTCCGAAGAGCCGATTACCTACTTCACTGCTCTTGATATGCCCCCGAAGGGATTTCCAACCACTCAGTGGGATATGTATGTTGCTGAGGATATCGGGTTCGAGAAACTTGATATCCTCAGCCAGAGAGGTATTGGTCATATTCATGAAGCCGTGGAGATTATCCGTGAGAATCGCGGGGTCAGCATCGATATCCATCAGGTAGAAAAATTTAAAAAGGATGAGCGGATTAAAAAACTGCTCAAAGTTGGAGAAACCAACGGGTGCTTCTACATTGAAAGCCCCGCCATGCGTGGGTTGTTGAAAAAACTCAAGTGCGACGACTACCTGACACTGGTGGCTGCAAGCTCCATCATTCGTCCGGGCGTTTCCAGCTCCGGAATGATGCGCGAATATATATACCGTTTCAATAACCCGGGGAAATTCACCTACCTGCATCCTGTTATGGAACAGCAACTGAAAGAAACCTATGGGGTTATGGTTTACCAGGAAGATGTGCTCAAGGTCTGCCATCACTTTGCCGGTCTCGACCTTGGCGATGCCGATGTGTTGCGCCGGGCCATGAGCGGAAAATACAGATCGAAGGACGAGTTTCAGCGAATC
>CAILAQ010000143.1 GCA_903832165.1 uncultured Bacteroidota bacterium
ATCCGCAAAAACTCATAAATGCTGCTATTTTCCGCCCATGAAACCTTTGCCTGATCCTTTGCCTGAACCTTGGCCGTATTTTTTACCTGATCCGATCTGGTCGCCATTGCATTGAGCATTGCCTTTTTCCCAGCCAGAGGTAATAATTGCTGTGTAATCGTCTGCTTTGAGCGCAACAGGAGCATAAACAACTCCGTTTGCGTTCAGAACCTTTGCAAATGCTCTCAGATGGTTTCTAGAGCCAAGATTCAGCGCTTCTGCCAAAGTTTTCAGGTCATCACCGGCAGTAATATCATAAACCTTTTCCAAATCGAGAATGTCAGTCTCTTCTACCAGGGCTCCAACCGTAAGTGCTTCAACCAGACTGACTTTTCCTTTTTCAAGCAAAGTGTTGTAAAGGGCTTGTAAATCCGCATTATTGAAGACTCCATTTTCTGATGAAGCCGGATCTTCAATTGCATAGCTCGTTAATACTGTCAAAACAGCCGTCATGTGATTCTGTTCTGCGCGGGCAATGTTCTTAAATGTTGGAGTGGTAGCATAAAATTCGCTTAACGAAAGATAAAGGTCGTGTGCCAGCTTCTCTTCTTCTCTCATAAATTTCAGCCAGTCAGACTGCTCTGCCGTAAGTGCATCCGTGCCGTTGGATAATGACTTTAATCCGATATCCGTGATCAGGGTGGAGCCTTCGGCATCTACCGTAACCATGTTGGAACTTATTCCTGCGAATAGTTCTGCATCAGTTGTGCAGGAACTAAATGAAAATCCGCCTGCCAGGAAAAGGAACAGACCGATTTTTAAATTTGTTGATTTCATCTTTTTACTTTTTAATTATGTTGATTTCGCTACAAGGGTAACTCGCCAACATGAACTCAAAATGAAGACTCAATTTATCAGCATTGGTATAGCCTTAATTTCAGCTACGATTGAGATTGTGGTCAATGTTCCTGCCGGACATCAGGTCGGGGAGTCAAAATCAGATCTGGGACCGGGAGAACTCATTCAAAATAAAGGTTACAGTATATTGAGATTGATTCCATCGGCAACCTGCAATGTTAAGTGGGAAATTGACTTTTCCCGAAAGCCTCTGGACTGATGTCCTTCTTTCGGTAGAGATATTCTGAGTTTGCTATTCATGTATCTGAAGACCCCATTAATCAGGGTTTAACGTTACTCGTTTAGCGATGGTGGAGGGGAATGAATGAAATTGCTTAATTTTGAAAAAAATGTAACATGACAACATCAGATTTAAAACTTAGAATTTTTCGCGAGATTGATTCCCTTGAAAAAAGCAAGCTTGAGGATATTTATGGTGTTATCATGAATTATATCAACGGACAGCGTGATATTTCTGAATGGAATAAATTGACCTCAAATCAGCAAAAAGGAATTTATGATGCGATTGATGAGATGGATGCTCAACAAGGAATCTTAAACGAGACAATCCTGGAAAAATATCGCAAGAAATATTCGCATGACTAACAAAGTCTTTTGGTCACCAGCAGCTGAAAACGATTTTGCCAACATTCTCGAGTATCTGAATAGTCGGTGTAATGTAACAGTTGCAATTGATTTTATCAATCTGACTGAAGGACTTCTCACACAGATTTCAATAAATCCGAAGCAGTTCCCGATTATACATAAACCCAAGGGAATAAGGAGAAGTGTGTTAACCTAACACAATTCAGTATATTATCGGGTTAAGAAGGATCAAGTGGAGTTACTTAGAATTTACGATACTCGACTGGATCCGGATAGTTTGCGGTTTTGACGGTGTATCGAAATGTGTATCCAAAAGAAAAGCGGTTACCCCTTTTTGAGAAGTAACCGCTTGATTTCCACCGTGGGCGCTACTGGATTCGAACCAGTGACCCTCTGCTTGTAAGGCAGATGCTCTGAACCAGCTGAGCTAAGC
>CAILAQ010000144.1 GCA_903832165.1 uncultured Bacteroidota bacterium
AGGGTGGGGAGTGTGTCGGGTTTATCAGAAAAGGCAGCTGGCTGGAATTTGGCAATGTTGATTTCGGCGTTTCAACAGATAGCTTGAACTTACGCGTGGCATCGGCTTCGCATGGCGGTATCATTGAGTTCCGTACCGATTCACTTGAAGGTCCGGTTGTAGGGACACTTACCGTAAATGATACACAGGGCTGGCAGTCGTGGATTAATATGACCGCCAGAATTAAGCCGGTTACTGGATTTCATGATTTGTTCCTGAGGTTTTCAGAGAAGCCTCCTGTTTCAGTAATGCCGGAATTTGAGAAAGCAAAACGTCAGCTTGCAGTAATAGATAAGTGCATTGCAAATGCAAATACAGCACAGAAAGTTGGCCTGAAAAATCTGAGATGCCGCATTGCGGCCGCTAAGGATCATATCCTTATGAATGAGAGGTTTAGTGATCCAAAATGGGAGGAATTGCCAGATGTAATGCAATCCTGGGCAAGGAATTTCACGCACCGGGTCACCGATATTTCATCCCTCGGCAATGTTATGAGCAGTCAGAACCGGTTCGTTCAGCTGAACTATCTGCCCAAGGAAGGTAAAATAAGAAAACCTGAGGTAATCGATGCTCCCCTGTTTCCGGTAGTGATTTCAGCACCATCTTCAACCCTTTCCGGTCAACCAGCCGCAATAACCGTTCGGGTGCTTGATTCGAAGAATTATGAAAGCGTATCGGCCAATATCTACTGGCGCCAGGCCGGAACTGAAAATTGGAATACCAGGCCAATGGAAAGGATCGTGAAGGCTATCTTTACCCAGAATATTCCTGCCGGCGGATTGCTGGAATATTACCTTACCGTTTCAACCGGGACCAGCATTGTACGCTGGCCTGTCCCTGGAAACAAAACGCTGATCACTCTTGAAAACACTGCTTCTTTACAATTGAGTGCGCCCACCGGTGTTAAGGTTGATAACCGGACTATCAGCTGGAGTGCTTCCAACGGTGCCTTCTGGTACAGGATTTATCGCAGCAATGATCCTGGATTCAAACCGGGTCCCGAAAACCTGATGACTTTTGTGCCCGCATCTATGCTTACCTTCATCGACGGAGCCCCCGGCTTCGACGGAAAACCTTTTTCGGGCATTCAATATTATCGCATATCTGCTGTGGATAAACTTGGAAATGAGAGTACTTTCAGTGAACCTGCCAAACTTGCAGCCCGAATGGATTGGTGGCGTGAAGCAAGATTCGGGATGTTTATTCACTGGGATATGTCAAGTGTGGCCGGCACCGAAATCAGCTGGTCAAGGCTCGGCCCAAAACCGCTTGATGGCTCTTGGGGAAGTCCGGCCGGAACGGGCGGAGATCCGGTGTATGACAACCTTTATAAGAAATTCAATCCTTCAAAATTTGATGCGAAGGAGTGGGTGCGAATTGCCAAAGATGCCGGCATGAAATATGTCGTATTTACAACCAAACACCACGGTGGATTCAGTATGTGGAATACCAAATATTCAGATTATTCCATCATGAATACCTCATTTAAGCGCGATGTGGTAAAGGAATTATCTGAAGCTTGCCATGAGTCAGGGCTGAAATTTGGCATTTATTATTCTCCACGGGATTGGTGGCATCCGGATTATGGCGTGGGGGATAACAGCAAATATGAGGCATACATGACCGGACAATTAACGGAATTATTGTCCAATTATGGTTCGGTTGATGTGGTTTGGTTTGACAGCTTTGGTACAGGAGAGTCGATAAAGTACTGGCATGCCGATAAAATTCTGGAACTGGTCAGAAGGCTCCAGCCTCAGGCAATCATCAATAACCGATGCAGCTTTTTTGCCGAATTTGTTCCTTCACTACAGGCGGATTTTGATACACCGGAGCAGATAATTGGCTCCTATCGAACCAGCCGCGACTGGGAATCCTGCATGTGCATTGTGGAGGCGCCGGGTGGCGGTTGGTCATATCGAAAGGATGGTAAAGTAAAACCTTTCGATGACTGTATACGGAACCTGGTTAGCTGCGCAACCGGCGACGGTAATTTGCTTCTGGATGTCGGACCTGACGCTACCGGTATAATTCCTGCTGATCAGGCAGGCCGGTTGGCCGAAATGGGTGAATGGATTAAAAAGTATGGTCAGTCGGTTTATGAAACGGAAGGCGGTCCGTTCCGTAACGGTGCCTGGGGCGGAGGTACTTATAAGGGGAAAAAGGTTTATGTTCATCTCTTTGATGCGGCTCCGGAGGTTGT
Source organism: uncultured Bacteroidota bacterium (assembly GCA_903832165.1). Classification (GTDB taxonomy): domain Bacteria; phylum Bacteroidota; class Bacteroidia; order Bacteroidales; family UBA12481; genus UBA12481. The sequence continues at coordinate 2,243 of CAILAQ010000144.1, forward strand.
GGAACTCCCTGCTCTCAGCCAGAAGCTGGTCTCCAGCCGCTGTCTG
>CAILAQ010000145.1 GCA_903832165.1 uncultured Bacteroidota bacterium
CTGATTATGAGTCAGATGCTGCTAACCAACTGAGCTATGGGCCCGATCCACGCCCCTTTCGGGACAGGGTGCGCAAAGATAGGAAAAAAATCAATATTCAAAACCGTTGTCGGTGTTGGTGCACATGGGTTCCCGGGTTACTGCTTTATGTCCAAAGAAATAAATCCCAGGTGCGCCTCCAGGGCTCCTTCTTGTGAAGTAAGAAGCTTTTTGTTCTCGTCGAATTCCTCCGTTTTGATTTTCATTAATCCTTTAAACTCAATAGCCCCGTAGGACCTTTGACTCACCAGACTGCCGCTATTTCCTTCCTGTCGAAAAACTTCAGGATCAAGCATCAAAGTGCTCCAAAAAACTTTGTTCGGCCCAATAAAGGTGATCACTGTGGAGGTTCCGTTGGCATAAGTCGTATCTATCTTTGACGTAAGGACTGAAAAGGAGCAATTGAAACCGATTTTAAAGGGGCCACGCTCTGAAAAATAAATCGAGGCTCCGCCACCCGAATGTGCCTTAATCTCCAGTACGTTATTACCACCGGTTCCCGTCACAGATCCGCTGATGCTGCAATTTAACTTGGGCCATGGCCAGCTGTAGGTTTTATCAATACGCTCCCAGGAATAGCTGAAGGATGCTCCCTCGCCAGCCTTAACGGTGAATACATACCCATTGCTTTTTATTCCGTTCACCTCAACGAACACTTCGCCTGATGTGGCCCCGAATGGAACCTTTACACTTATTGAGGTGCCGGTCCAGGAAGAAACTTCAGTGGCTCTGACCGAATCGAAGGTGACTGTACCTGCGCTGCCAAAGCCCTTACCGGTTATGGTAACCACGTCACCCACCAGGCCTGATCCCGGGCTGATGGATGTTATTTGAGGCCCGCCAACCTGAAAATTCATTTCGTTGCTAAAAACCTGATTCACCTTCACTTTTAGCTTGCCGGTTAAAGCCTGAGCCGGCACCTTTACCGTTATCAGGTTGTCGGTCCACCGGGTAATGCCGGCCGGATCCGCAACCACCCCTGAAAAGTGCACTTCGCCCTTAGTTTTATCATTCCCGAAATTTCTTCCCTGGATAGTGATTTCATCCCCCGGGTCACCCCGGTCCGGTGTGAGGTACATGATTTCCGGTATAGTATTGGGAGAATTAACAGGATCGGAGGAAATTACGATCCCTCCAAACTCCAGCTGTGCAATAAACCAATCCTTATCTGAAAAAGTCAATTGCCCTTCCAGCCTGAATTCAAATTTGTTTTTTACCGCTTGTGCAACAATTTTTGTATCCGTTTTATTCTTGAACAAGCTGACAGGACCATTGTAAATGTTATTGTTATCAAGCAGGTTGGAATATTCGTCGTCCAACTTTCTTATCGTCCAAACTTTGCCTCGGATGATGCCCCCGCTATCCGCCTTGATCTCAGTGATATCCATTCTCAGCGAAGGAATAAAAAGCCGGACCGCATTGGCACCGGCCTGGGCAATATTGGGATAAATGGCGGCAGCCATGCTTTCCACGCACTCATTGTCGAGATAGGGAAAATTTCTTAAGTTCAACTGGTTCCCAAGTGCCCACTTATCCTTACACAATTTAACATCTACCCCTTCAACCTTCTTGTAATAAATAAAATCTTCCGCATGGTAATCCGCTTCAACCACTTTCGGACTCGGATAAGGATTGTCCGGCCGGATCATCGGTGAAAGCTTATCGGTATATATGGTCTGACCGGAAAAGAATCCATTGTTCGTGTATACGGCCAGCGACTCAAATATATCCTCAATTTTTTCCATAGAGTCGAATTGCTCCTTGAGCCTGCTGCTTGGGGGATTAATCTGCGACAGGGTAAGCACGTCCATGGCTTTTGTGAGGTCTTCATAGGGATCCGGATCACCCATGATCAAAATGTTAGGTGGATGACTGTCATTGCGGACATGTGGGGTACAGCCCATATCGCACAATAAATGCAGAACCTGCCCCAGGCTCCGGTAGGCTTTGGCCATGTACGCTTTACGAAGGTCAGGATCCGGTTCTCTCAGCGCCTTGATCATCCAATCCTTGCCATTGTTCCAACTGTAAGTGTGCTTCGGATCCGAAACCGCCCAGCCCGGTGCTTCACGGGTCATGTAATACTCAGCCGGAGTGCCGAGGAATTCGACCAATCCCGAACGATCCGTAATATATTTCGCGCCATCGATGGCCAGTGGGTCATAGAAATGGCACAAGGAGGCTGGTGCCCAAGGTTCATCCTCCATCCAGCCGCTCTCCTGCAACCACACCATCGGGGTGTAGCTTACGCTTTCCTCATCGGCCGAAGTGAAAGTAATATATAGCTCCTTCCCCTTAATAAAAGCCGGTCCGGTCAATTTCGGCGACTCACTATTGTTCCAGTTAAATGAATAATTTTTGAATCTCATCTTATCCTTGAAATCACCAGTCGCGGATTTTCCCATGAACTTCAGAGCGATCATCTCATTCAGATACGGATGTGTTTCGGTGTGGCCATAGCCTGTTAAAATCACCGCGCAAATCAGGTAAGCCACAAATCCGGTCAATATGTTCAATATCTTTCTCATGGCTTCGATATTAAAAACGCATTAATTTCCAGGATTCATCCTTCTGGCGGGCCAGGGCGAAAGTAAAAGTTACTCCCTGATGGGTATAACTGTATTCCGCATAAAGGTTGCTATGCACATCCAGATTTCTTGTTTTTAATGATGCCCCAAGCTTGGAGAATAGGTCCGGATCTGTTTTATCCAGCTCGCTGCCGTACTTCTGAAGAGCATCCGCGGTGAGAGTGCCTTTTATTTTGTTCGCATCCCCACTGGCAAAGGCTGCCTGAACCACTTTCGCCCCATCGTTGATCATGGAGACATCTACATCCGTTGGATTTGAATAATTGTTGTAACTGTCTTTAAGGCAACTTTCTCCGCAGTGAAGCAAAAGAGCCAAAAAGACGCCGGTCATGAAATACCTGAAGGTAAAGAATTTCTTGCCAGGTTGCATTTTTTTATCCATTTTGGTTTGGTTTATGATGAGAGTGGAATTACTACCTGAATCCGGAAATTGAGGTAAGCTAAGTTGAATGTTTAAAATTAACGCTTTTTCGTCCTCAATTTACCTTGGTTAGTCAAATAATTTTACACTTCACCAGTATACAAACAGGCCTACTTCCGTAAATTGAAGAAAACCCTTTCCGTTCTGCGGGGCCAACGGTTATTTGAAGTATCCACATCAGCAGTTTCCTGGTGCGGGTCGAGCGTGACAGTGCGGACCTCCTTGTCATAGATGAAAACCTTCGTGACCTCCTGTTGGTTCCTGAGCCAGATCTCGGCTGGAATCCTCACTTCATCTGTTGTCCCATCTTCAAATTCGAATTCGACAACCAACGGCATGATCATGCCGCCCAGCGCTTTGAAGGTGATCTGATAATATCGCTGGCCGCTTTTGAGTTGTTTTATCTCATCAGGAGTCAATTTGTTATAGAGCGCATCGATTCTGGTTTTCTCTTCGGCCGCTAATACCGGTTCGGGTTCATTGTACTTGTCGCGCAGGCTCTTGTCGCGGTCGATCTCACTTATAAACTGACCCCGATCCCGGATGGTGGCAATGTCGGGCCTGATCAGTTTACTTTTGTATTGGGCAGCCTTCATGGCTGATTGCTCATCAAAAACAGGCTCAAAAACAGTCACATTGCTGATGGACAGGTCAACTTGATCGGTGGTGAAGAACCATTCGCGCCAGAACCAGTCGAGGTCAACACCGGAGGCATCTTCCATGATGCGAAAGAAGTCGGCGGGCTGCGGATGCTTGAACATCCAGGTCCTGGCATATTGTTTAAAAGCCTGATCGAACAGATCACGACCCAGGATGGTTTCACGCAGGATATTGAGGCCCGACGCCGGCTTGCGGTAGCTGTTCATTCCTCCCTGGAGCAGCGCATCGGCATCGGTCATGATAGGTACCTGGGTGTTTTTGGGGCTGTTCATGTACCCGATCATCTCGGTGGGTTTGCCCGACCAGCTTTGGTTGATGTCCCATTCGCGCTCGGCCAGTCCCTGCATAAAAATGTTGAATCCTTCGTCCATCCAGGCCCATTGCCGCTCATCGCTGTTCACGATCATCGGAAAATAATTGTGCCCCACTTCATGCCTGATTACACCGATAACCCAATCGCGAGCTCCTTTGGCATAACTGCCATCGGGATTCGGCCGTCCGCCACAGAAGGCAATCATCGGGTATTCCATGCCGAGGCTTGCATCAACCGCCTGTGCCACTGGGTAGGGGAAATCGAAGGTGTATTTTGAATAGGTCTTGATGGTATGGGCAATGGTTTTTACCGCAAATTGGCTCCACAACGGGTTGCTCTCCCTGGAATAAAATGACATGGCCAGTACGCGATTATTCTTGAACGGAACACTCATGGCATCCCAGATGAATTTGCGGGAGCTGGCAAAGGCAAAATCACGAACATTTTCAGCCTTGAAACGCCAGCTTTTCGATTGGGTGGATCGGCCTTTTTCGTTCGCAACCGCCTCATCAGCAGTTATTATAAACACAGGCACCTCTGATTTTTTTGCCTCTTCGAGCCGCGCAGCCATTTTGGGTGTCAAAACCGCGCTGCCGTTCTGCAATACACCGGTGGCTGCCACCGTGTGGTCAGCGGGTACGGTAATGGTCACATCAAAATTTCCGAATTCCAGCGCGAATTCGGCATCAATAAATTGCTTGATCTGCCATCCCTGATCATTGAAAACGCATAAACGGGGATAAAACTGTGCAATGGCATAAGTACTTTCATCCTGGCCGTCGAAAGGATCATATCCCGACCGGCCACCCTGCGTTTTCATGTTGTTCAGGTTATATTCCCATTTCAGGTTCAATTGCGTTGATTTTCCGGTTTGCAGGGGATTACCCAGCAAAATTTTCAGTATCGTGTGGTTCTTCACTGTTTGAAGAACGGTGCCGTCGCCGGAGGTAACTTCACCCATCCGGAAACCACCATCAAACTTGGTGTTCATCTTCATGATGCCTGACGCGGACTCCTGGATTGCCATTCCGGAAGTTCCGATTTTACTCTCTAAGGAATTTGGCTCATAAATATTCTGGTCGAGCTGGATATAGAGGTAACTCAACGATTCCTGGGAGTTGTTCCTGTAGGTAATCACCTCAGTACCTGAAACCGCCTTTTTTATCTCATCCAGTTTGATATCCATCAGGTAGTCCACCTGTTGCTGGAAATATCCATTGCCGGGACGACCACTGGCTGTCCGGTACTGGTTCGGTGTAGGCAACTCTTCAGTTAACTGTCTGAATAAGTTTTTATTGATATTTTCCTGTGAATAGGTCTCGGTCGAAAATGCCAAGATCAGGAACAGGCAGAGCCAAACTGTATTTTTCATGTTTTTAACTTAGTTACGTTTGCTGTGCCCAAAGTAAGCATCCCGAAGACACAATAGACACCTTAGTGGAAGATAATGATCAAACAGGATAAATAAGAGAGATAAATTTTCCCGCTAAAAGACTTATTTTCACCTGCTATGAAAAAAATCAGACCTTTATTTATCGTTGGAGCACTGTTGTCAGCCCTCGTTATGCTTTCAGCTTCTTGTACAGAGGCAGTGAAGGTGAAACATGACGGAGATGCGGTGGTCCTTAAAAATGAGTTGGTGAGCCTGAGTTTTAACCTGGTGGATGGAAAATACAGCATCAGGAACCTTAAGGATAACACAATCCCGATCAGGGATGCTGTCCTCAGGATAAATAACTGGTCGTCCGGTGAGGTAAAAAACCGGATCACATGGGAAAAACAAGCGGTTTCTGATGACCTGGGCAAAGGGATGGCCCTGTCACTTTCTATTGAATCGGATAATCAGCCGCGGATGATCTTCCGGTTTTCCCTCCATGAAAACCAGGGATATTTTACAATATCGGGTGGGATCGATAATACAACGAGCAACCCTGTTCAGGTTAAAGAAATTCATGCTCTGGCCGGAGGAAAGGCTTACGACGGTACGGTCTTTCCGGAGAATTTCGCCATGATCGACGGTTTCAGCGCTGGAGAACCGCTGGAATACGGCCGCAGGATGTATTCCCCACTCACCAGGGAATACGCCCTCAAGTCGCGGAATAACATCCTCCTGACTTTCGGCAAAGGCCAGTCGCGGCAAACGCTGGTTATGGGCGGACTGACCTACTCCGATTTTGAAAAATTCGCTTCGATGGAGCAAAGCCGTCAGGTGGAACTGGAAAAGGGTCCTGATGATAAAAGCAGCCTGCTCTGCTACCTGAATCTGCCGGATGATAAACTGGACGAGTCGGCAAGCGGCGAAAAGCTGGAACTGGTCAAGGGCACCCGAAAAAAGACCTGGCAGAACATTGAGTTCAGATGTTCTGAAACGGCAACCTCAGCCATGGACCCGGAGAAAATCATCCTGGATATTAAAAATCTTGACAAGGGGAAGCCATATTTCCTGGGTTTCTCCTGGTGGAGGGGCTTGTGGCATGGCGATCGAAAAGACCACCGGCAGTCGGTCTTTGTGGAATTCATGAAAGAGGGCAGGCTTACCAGGATCCCCCTCCTGGAAAATCAGCTGCTCCCACGTTTCGATGGTGTGAAAAAAGAGGATGTTGAACAGGTGGAGATACTGGTGCCAGCGGATGCAATCGAGGCTGGCGGATTTCAGCTGGTGGTGGAGCATGCGGCAGGGGATTACGAAAACAACGCAAAAGATCCGAATGTCTATTTGAGCGAGTTATGGCTCCGCGATGGCAGGTTTAAGCCCCTGCTGAAGGATCACCTGACACAGATTAATGAGTGCGTGAGGCCAAGAAGGGAATACACGGCGAGCCTGTTTGCGTTGGATCCCGTGGGTAAAAGAGTGGATCCCGGAACAACCTATATTCCTGATGATCAATTTTATATAGATGTAACACGCCCCGATCCTTTCGAAGCTCTCGAACAATACGGACGGCTCGTCAGCAAGGCGCAGCATATCAAACTGAGCATGTATGATTTCCCATCGGTATGTCTGTGGTACGCTGAAGTGAGCGATTATGGCGGAGGTGTGGCAAAAAACAACACGCCCGGCGCTGTTAAAGAGATGAGCATTATTGCGGGAAGCGGTTTCCTGAATTACAGCCGTGCGGCCGTGCGTCTGGTGCCTGATTCCTATCTGCCTGACAACCAGCAGGGCTGGTGGGACGACAAGCACTGGCAGATGGCGGAGACTGATCTGAATGCCAGCCAGAACGGGCGCTATATGGCGCCATACGAAACATCTGAAAAATGGGGTAAGGCGGTGACCAATCTGGGTGGGATCCCGATTACCTATTTTCAAACCGGATTCAGGTCGGAGGATTATGCGAAAGCTTTCCCCGGGCACATGCTCTTCAACAAAACCTACGCCTGGGTTGGGGAACCGCAGGATACAACCGGCGAGATGTTTAAATCGTGGAGGCAAACCTGGACCCGGAACAGAATCGTGTGGGGATATGATTATACCGATCCGGGTTTTCTGAGCCATCTGAAGGAGGTTTATAAAAACCTTGCGTCCGGTGGTATCAAGGGCCTGATGTTCGATTATCCTTTCTCGGGATGGGCTTCGGGTGGAGGCATGGAGGATCCCTATTCAACCACGGCAGCAGCTTACCGGAATATCTTCCGGATGCCCTACGAAGGTCTGGGCCCGGAATCCTATGTAGATGAGCGCAATATGGAGAGGGGAAGCGATGCGGCAATAGGATTCGTTGCTTCCATGCGCACGGAGAATGATACCGACCAGATGGATAAAATCACGGTTACCCGCTGCGGACTGCGCTGGTATAAAAACAGGGTTCTGTACAATCAGGATACGGATTCCAAGAATATTGCCCGCCTGCAGGGAAGCAGGGATCAGGTGCGTGCTGTCCTCACCATGGCCTATGTGACCACGGGCCGTTTGCTTCTGGCAAACAGTTTCTCCCAATTCTCGGCTGAAACATTACACGACCTTACCCGCACTTTCCCTTATCCGGCAGGGAACAAAAGCGCAAGGCCGATTGATGCTTTCGTAAGCGAATATCCTACGGTTTACGATTTCAAGGTAGATGATGGATGGCACCAGCTGACATTTTACAATGGCGATTTTGAGCATGAAAAAAGCATTGGCATCAACCTGGCCGGCGAAACCGTAGAGGGTGCACTCGGGCTTGATCCCCGGAAAACCTATCATGTTTACGATTTCTGGAATGATAATTATATCGGCATTTATAAAGGATCCGACCGACTGGAGCAGAAACTCAGGCAGGGAGAGGCGCGAATGCTGTCAGTAAGGGAAGTAACACCCCAACCCCGGGTACTATCGGCTGACCGCCATATTATGCAGGGATACCTTGATATGTCCGATGAAAAATGGGACAACGGGAAGAAAGTCCTGTCGGGAACCAGCAATGTGGTTGGCGGCGATCCCTATATCCTGACTATTGCCCCGCAAGGTTTTGTGCCGGAGAAGGCAACCTGTTCAAACCCGGATGCCGGGATCTCATTCATCAAATGCGATAATGGATTATTCAGGATAAAAATCGAATCCGCCAAAAATGCCGCGATTAAATGGCAAATCGCTTTTAAATAAATTACTGCCCGCCCGCCAACGTGTGCATTGAAAAAAAGTCAATATTTAGGTATGTAACCGGAAAAACTTATAAGAATTAGCGGTTATATACTAAATATCTTTACTTTTGCACATCAACTGTATGGCTATGATCAAAAGGAAACTTGAGTCGGCAATTTTGAACAGGTTATTTAAGGGTAAAGCCATTATTCTCCTGGGTCCACGTCAAACCGGAAAAACCACACTTATCAGGGAAGTTGTGAAAGGCTTAACCCACAATGTTTTATGGTTGGATGCTGATGAGCCGATTGTGCGAAATGAGCTAACGGGAGTTAATATCTCAGGATTAAAAAACCTCATTGGCAAAAATACAATTCTGGTAATCGACGAGGCTCAGCAAATAAAAAATATCGGGCTAACCTTAAAACTTATTACCGATCATATCCCGGAGGTTCAGCTACTGGTGAGCGGCTCTTCGGCATTGGAACTGGCTGAGGAGATTACAGAACCTCTTACCGGACGAAAGTTTGAGTTCTTTCTTTATCCTATATCCTTTGAAGAACTAGTCATTGATCATGGCTGGATTCAGGAAAAAAGTCTTGTCGAACAACGTATGATCTTCGGATCCTATCCTGAAGTGGTTTCTAATCCGGAGAATATGAAGGAGACACTTGGATTACTTGCCGGAAGCTATTTGTACAAGGATATTTTTAAATATAAAGACCTGCGCAGACCCGAATTACTTGAATCGCTGTTACAGGCACTGGCCTTGCAATTAGGTTCACAGGTATCGTATCATGAATTGGGCCAGATTATTGGCGCTGACTCTGAAACTGTTCAAAGGTATATCGAACTGCTTGAGAAAACCTATGTAATCTTTCGCCTGCGTTCATTTAGCCGTAATCTCAGGAATGAAATTAAAAAGTCACGGAAAATCTATTTCTATGACAACGGTATCCGTAATGCGATCATCAACAATTTCAGCCCATTTAAACTGCGAACGGACCAGGGAGCTTTATGGGAAAATTACCTGGTAAGCGAACGAATAAAGTTTTTACATTACAACGGACTGACTGCCAACAGGTACTTTTGGCGTACACACCAACAACAGGAAATTGATTACCTCGAAGAAAGGGATGGTATTATACATGCTTATGAATTTAAGTGGGGAAAAAATTCCAAAGCCAGAATTCCGCTGACTTTCGCAAATGCTTATCCAAACTTTTCTTTTAACCTGGTGACTCCTGAAAATATGGATTTGTTCCTTAAAGTTTAAATGGAGGGAACGCCATCCAGAGATTTGTTCATCTTCAATTCGATCACCAGATCGCCCTTGATGGTTAGGTTATCGGGGAGGGTGATCGTTATCCGCTGGTCATCCTGAGTAAACTTCAGGGATTCTCCGCCGGCGAGAAGCTTTGCCGAAACGAGTTTTATTCCCTCAAGGGCTGGTAATGACAATTCAGCAGCTGATTTATTATAAAGATGGACATAGGCTTTATTGCCCCGATGGGTGGATCCTCCCCAAGTGGCAGGTTTCCAGGGACCACCCCGGGTGTTGTAAATGGATTCACCGTTTACACGCAGCCAGTTGCCAATCTCAAATAACCGTTCTTTTTGTGCTTCATCGAACTGACCATTCCAGTGCGGGCCCCACGATAAGAGCAGGTTGCCGTTGCCACAGGCAGCGCCGACGATCAACTGTAATAAATGATCAAACGAATGGGCGGGTTTGCCGGTATAACACCAGGCATCGGAGAGAGGGATGCAGGATTCCCACGGGCGCCAATCCTGGAAGGCGCCTAACCGACCTTCGGGGGTATCAAAGTCACCCGGCAACGAAGCCCGGTTATTGATGACGATATCGGGCTGGAGCTGACGGATCATGCGGGTCAGGTTCTCGGAATCCCACATCTCTTTGGTGAACATACCGTCCCATGAAAGGGCGTCAAACCACCAGATATCTACCTTTCCATATTTTGTGCATAACTCCCTGACCACATTGTTCAGGTATTCCAGATACTTTGGATGCAGCGGCCCCATCGGGTTGGTTTCTCCCGGGTTTAATTTCCAATGATTTCCATCAATCTTAACCTTACTGATATCAACAGGTTGGTAATCGGGATGATACCATTCCCGCTGTGCAAAATAAAATCCTATAGGCATGCCGGCCTGGTGACACGCATCAACCAGTTCTTTGATATAATCACGGCCAAAAGGGGTGTTGGTGATTTTAAAGTCGGAAAAGTCCGTGTTCCACATATGAAAACCCTCGTGATGCTTGGTGGTTACAACGATGTATTTGAAACCCGCCTTTCGGGCAATCTCTACCCACTCATGGGCATCGAATTTTTCCAGTTTCATCTCTTTGGGCCAGCTCACCCAGTTATCGGTCCTCAATTTACCGTTTGCAGTGATTCCGGGCGAATCCGGGGCATATCTGGGATTGATGCTGCCCCAGGACAGATC
>CAILAQ010000146.1 GCA_903832165.1 uncultured Bacteroidota bacterium
CCATCCGGGCCAATGCATCAGATTTCGATATTTTCTCCTTGTAGAAGTCAAGCACCTCATACATCGGGCTGCCGGTTTTGATAATCTGTTCCGGTGGATAACTTTCTCTGATCAGATAATCCCGTGCGATAGTACTGTAGGGCATATTGATATCCGAGGTATGATCAACAATCCGGCGATTGGTCTCTTCTGGAACCCTTTGATCATAGCACCGGTTACCGGCCTCCATATGAAAAATAGGAATCTTCCTCCTTTTTGCCGGAATCACTGCCAGGGCGCTATTGGTATCACCCAGCACCAGCATTGCATCCGGTTTTTCTTTTTCCAGCACCTCATCCACTTTGATGATCACATTCCCGATGGTCGCAGATGCACTCGGCAGCGCCGCTTCCAGAAAATAATCAGGCTTACGGATATCCAGCTCATCAAAGAAGACCTTATTCAATTCATAATCATAATTCTGACCGGTATGCACCAGAATATGTTCTGTAAACTGATCGAGCTTCGCGATAACGCGGGATAGACGGATGATTTCGGGGCGGGTGCCCACGATAGTTAGGACTTTCATTGTTTCAGAGTTTCAGAGTTTCAGAGTTTCAGTTTCAGAGCGCCCCATCTCCCGTGAGTGGAGCATTAGCGGAATGAGCGCGGGAGAGGGGGAAGGGGGAGAGGTGGATCCCCTCAATCATATCGGGCCAGGATGGGGCTTGGTAGCCGGTTAGTCGATTCAAAAGGGACCCATCCAATGATCTGTCAACCACCCAATCGGCGGAGGGCTCGATGTGGATATTCTTTTGATAGATTTCTGCAGCAAGTTTCAGCAGATCATACTTGGATATTCTGTCGGAGGCCAGATGATAAATGCCTGCTGGTAACTCTGCAGGGATAAAAACATCGAGAAGTACTCTGGCAAATTCGATAGTGGTTAGTCCGGAAAAATAGGCGGAGGTAAAACCTTTAATCGGGGCTTCCTGTAACAGGAACCAATCCAGCAATCCGTGGACAGGTTTTACGATTTCATGTCCGATCAGGGAGGTTCGCAGGGTGATTCCGCTCCCGTAACCCACCTCGCCAAGTTCCTTGGTTTTTCCGTACAAATCCTCAGCATCCGGTGAATCCGATTCAGCATACATCCCGGTCTGGCCATTGAAGACGCAGTCGGTGCTGATCTGGATCAACCGGAATCCATATTTACTGCCCAGTTTTTCCAATTGATGGGGTAGCAAGGCATTTATCGACAGGGACTCATAATAGTCTTTCGATTGCGGTAATTGAACAACAATACCCACGGCATTTATCAGGTAATCCGGCTTTTCATCCTGAATGATTTTCTCCAGTGCTGAGATATTACGGATATCATCTATCTCTCGGAGAGAATACCCTGATTTTCCTTTGAATAATGGAGCCACCGATTGTCGATTCCGCACCACCCCGCAAACATCCAGATTTCTGTCCAAACAAGTCTTGAAAACCTGCCAGCCTACCATCCCCGACGCACCCAGCACCATCAACTTCATACTTTGCTCGCTTTTATAATTTTAAAACAGGACTGCAGGGAGATATCCTTCAGGGTTTCGAAATCGGCATCGGTCCTTATTTTAATAC
>CAILAQ010000147.1 GCA_903832165.1 uncultured Bacteroidota bacterium
AGCGGAGTCAATTTCTCGGAGATCCAGAATTTGATGACCGATTGCCGGGTAACGCCCAGGCGCTGAGCTTCATGATCCAACGCTTGTACCATCCAGGCCGGAAAATCGATATTGACCCGCCTTGACTCAAGTCCCGCAGTTTTCGCCTTCCGATCTTCGAGCCTGCCCCCGAGGAGGCGGGGGAAACCCGATCTTCTTCTTCGTCAACCGATCTCCTTCTTCGACTTCCTCCAGGTCACCCGTCACTCGTCACTTGTCACAATTCTTCCCCCCAATATCCACCCTTTCTCCTCCCCTTTCCCACCCTCCAAAATTTCGCCCTGCCCAAAGTGCTGTCTACATTTGACGTAACAAATCGAATTATAAAAGATTAAATTTATCGTTATGAAAAGTTCAATGAGAATCACCGTGGGAGTTGCAGCAATGCTTTTTGCCGTAACCGGATTTTGTATCGGTCAGACAGAGACCAAATCCGGTGGCACTTCAAAGAAAGCCCAAGGGGTTACTGTGACTGACGTTCGGTCAAAATCTACTGGAGCAGGTAATAAGAATGATGTTTTGGAAGTTCATGATGTAGTTATTCAGGGGGAGCCGAAGAAGGATCCCATCAGGCTTCAACGGGGTGTCAGATCATTTTATAAAAGCGAATCAAAAAAATCAGAGGTTAAAGTCAATATGACCGATGATCATAATCTTCTAAGGATAAGTATAAAAAGCAGTTTTAGCGAAGGTGTTGTGATTGTGGAAATTATTGATCCCAAAGGTGAGAAACAGGGAAGTTACACCTTGAAAAGAGATGATGCTGTAGTGAATGGTGAAAATACAACCACACCATTTGATATCGTTGAAGGAGAATTTGCAAAAACATTCCGATTCCCTATAAAAGGAGAATGGATCATAAGGTCACTGCCCACGGCAGCTACAGGCAATATGGAAATTGAGATCACGCAATCGTATACGGATTCCGGTCCAAAAAAATAACATGTTAAATCCTCGAGGGAAAATTAAAATAGCTTTTTCCAGGACCCGGGTCATTGGAGTATTAATTCTCTTATTTACTGTCACTTATCCTGGATTTAAATTAAATGCACAGCCAGGTATAAGGGGTCGCATCGCCCTCGACACCACCCTTTGGGCTCCAGTCGCCTACCTTTCTGTCATCCCCGATTTTACTCAGATGTACACCATGTCCAACGAATCTATTATTCAGCGGGCAGCAATCGATCGGGAGGGACTGTTCAATTTCGATGGCTCCAAACTGGCACCCAAAGATCGCCTTTACCGCATCCATTTTTCTAAAAAGGGCAATCCTGAGGCTTCGCTGATCATCGGTGGGCAAGAAGAAAACCACCTGTTCCTGATAGCTAATAACAATGCCGATATCGGAATTCTGATTCGTGGCGGTCGCAACCTGCTTGCGGACCTGACTTTCGCCGGATATGCCCCGAACAAGGAACTTCAGCAGATCAACCAGATAGCAGGTTTCCTGGATACCCTCGATTATTACGGTCCGGCTGTCAATCGCGATTTTGTGCGACAGGCCGTATACGATAAACTAAGACAATATGCCGATACCTGCTCCAATCCACTGATCTCACTTTATGCCCTGTATCACAGTCGGTTCGAAACGGATTATCCGAACAACATCGCCTATTACGACAAATATCTGCATAAGTGGAAAAACGAAAATTCGGAATACTTTAGAGCATTTCGGGCGCAGCTGCCCGTTAAGGAATCACCAAAAATTCTAAGGCCTATACTTTTCGGACTGGCGTTTTTGCTGGCCATTGCAGGTGGAATTATCCTTATGCGGCACAGAAAAAAGGAGGAGAAAAACCCATACCAGTCGCTCACCGTTCAGGAAAGAAAGATTTTCGGTCTGCTGAAAGATGGTCGTTCCAACAAGGAGATCTCCGACGAGTGCGGCATCAGCCTGAGTACCGTCAAATCACACGTCAACAATATCTACTCAAAGCTCAAGATCGGCTCACGCACCGATGTGATGGACTACGCGGAATAGATCTGTTTAGCAACAATCCTTAACTGAAAATAACAATTCTTCACACGGATCTGATTTACTTTTAATGTGTTAAATCAAAAACCATTAAAACTGAATCAATGAAAAATTCAATTTCCATTGCGGTATTATTTATTCTGACCGGCTGCTTTCTGGTTACCTCCGGATTCCCGCAGAGTAAAATCGGCCATCTCAATTCCGATGAACTGATTAAGTCGATGCCCGAAACCGACAGTGCAAATAAGGTTCTCAGCGATCTGTCGGACGAGTATAAACGTATCGGGGAAGATCTGGATGTTAAGTATAATCAGGCTTATGAAGCATATACCAGTCAGGCTGAGACCTTAAAGCCCATCGAAAAGAAACTCAGGGAAACGGAATTATTGGATATGCAAAAGCGCATGCAAACCTTCACCACCGAGTCCCAGGCAGGATTCCAGAAACGTCAGCAGGAACTCTATCAGCCCGTTTGGCTCAAAGCGCAAAATGCAATCAAAGAAGTTGGCAAAGAGAACGATCTGCTGTACATATTGGATTCCTCGCAGGGAATAATTCTATATATGCCAGAAAATGAATCGTTCAATATATTGCCTCTTGTGAAGAAAAAGCTCGGGATAAAAACGATTTGACTACAGATATCACGCTGCCCGAATTCCACCAAATACAGACACCACGCTGCCCGAATTCTTATTAATTCAGTCAGCGGAAAAATTGAAGGTCGAGATTCCAAATGAGAATTCCGAATTCCGAGGGAGGAGATTCAGGTCAGCATGAAGTGGAAAATTATCCGTGCCTCTCAATACCCATAGTGTCCTACCTACCAGGTTCCTGTCTTTAAGCAAACTCCGTGTTCCATGGTCTCTGTTTCTCCGTGGTGAGTCTTAAACAAATCAGATTTTAGAATTCCAGCTAAGGAAACCGGGTTCCAACTTCATGCACACTTGAATCTCCTCCTTCGGAATTCAGAATTGGTCTTCGAATCTCAACCCTCCTACTTCAAAATTTCCTCCACCGCCCGCTCGATCCTGGCAACCACTTCATCCGGTCCCAGTAGCTCCATGATATCAAATACGCCCGGGCCCATCGATGATCCAACCAGACAAAGACGCAGGATATTCATTACAGAGCCCATGTTCAGGCTGTTGGCGGAAATGTAATCCTTGATGAGCTTTTCGTACTCAACTGCCTCAGGGCAGAGGTCAAAGGGCAGAGGGCAGAAATTAGTAGTAAG
>CAILAQ010000148.1 GCA_903832165.1 uncultured Bacteroidota bacterium
TGAAAGTCATCAGGGCAACCTCACCGATGGATCATGAATCCATCTGGATGGAGATCTATCACAGTGATGTATCAAAGGGCAATGCTGTTGAATTTCTATGCCACCGGCACCATATCAATAAGGACAGGGTGATGGGAATCGGCAATGACTATAACGATTCCGACCTTCTTGACTTTGTTGGCCTGCCCTTTGTTGTCGCCAATGCACCGGAGGAACTGAAGGAATCGTACCGTAACTCCCTGTCAAACAATGAGAGTGGATTTACCGCAGCACTGCACCAAGTTTCTTCTCAAAAGCAGAGATAAGCTTTTCCATTACCTGTTCTATCTGCTTGTCGGTTAATGTCTTGCTTTCGTCCTGAAGAATAAAACTTATTGCCAGAGATTTTTTACCCTCCCCAAGTTTATCACTGGTATAAACATCGAAAATGTCGACGTTTGTAAGAAGCTTCCGTTCTACCTGATAAGCCAGCGAACGGATATGCTCATATCTTATGGCATGGTCAACAACCAGAGCCAGATCTCTTCGTACTGATGGATATTTTGAGATTTCCTGAAATTTTACAGTCAGGTGGACTTTTTTCAGAACAATGTCCCAGTTTATTTCGGCATACCAGATTTCCTGAGCTATATCTAAAGGCTCAAGCAGGGTAGGATGGATCTGTCCCATTTGAATGCAGAGTGATTTTCCGCAAAAGCAGGTAATACCCATGGCGAATCTTTCATCGGCCTTTTCTTCGATTTCCATATCATCAGTATTGATGCCCAGTCTTTTAAGAACTCTGAGGGCTACTGATTTAAGATCGAAGAAACCGGTATCCTGACTTTTCCCTGTCCAATGTTCCGGATTTTTTTTGCCGGTAAGAAACATCGACAGAAAACGCGTTTCCTGATAACTTTCAGCCATGAGGCGGTTACTTCCGGTTTTCAGCTGGTAGGTGTTTCCGAATTCGTAGAGCTTCAGGTCGGCATTCTTGAATTTCATGTTGGATGAAAGAACTTCGAGCCCGCCGAACAGAAGTGTCTGCCGCAGCATATTGAGATCGTTGCTGAGTGGATTCAATAATATCACTCCGGATTCATCAGGATACAGGTCTTTATTATTGTAATAGGAGGACTTTGTGAGAGAGTTGGCCATGATTTCATTAAAGCCCAATGATGTTAATTGTTCTGAAATCATGTTCTCCAATTTTTCCGGATCGGGGTGGGGAGCATAGGACAGGGTAGAGGTAATCTCATCAGTCAGCCCGACATTATTATATCCGTATATTCTGAGGATATCCTCAATCACATCAGCTTCGCGCCGTACGTCGACACGGTAGGTGGCAACCTCAAGCTGCAGGGAAGATTCGTTTTCTCTGACAACCTCTATATCCAAAGAATTCAGAATTTTTTTCACCTCATCGTGATCGATGCGGATTCCGATCAGGCGGTCGAGATTGGCCCATTTAAGCTCAACAGGATAAGGCATTACAGGATTCGGGTACACATCAACCACCTCCGAGGCTATCCGGCCTCCGGCAATTTCGCATACCAGGGAGGCAGCTCTTTTCAGGGCATAAACCGTAGCATTAGGATCCGTTCCGCGTTCAAATCTGAAAGATGAATCGGTAAAGATCAAATGCCGCTTGCTGGTTTTTCTGACCCAGACAGGATTGAAGCAGGCCGATTCGAGGAAAATACTTGTGGTGGTATTCGATACACCTGAATGCAATCCTCCAAAAACTCCAGCTATGCACATGCCTTCTTTATCGTTGCAGATCATCAGATCTTCAGAACTGAGTTTTCTTTCCTGTTCATCAAGAGTAACAAAAGGGGTTCCTTCGGGTAATGGTTTGACAATAACCTTATTTCCACTTATGAGGGCGGCATCAAAAGCGTGCAGTGGCTGGCCGGTCTCGTGCAGAACGAAATTTGTGATGTCAACCACATTATTGATGGGATTCATCCCGATGCTTCGGATTCTGTTTTTCAGCCATAACGGTGATTCGGAAATTTTCACGCCGGTGATGGATATGCCAGAATACCTGATGCATGACTCAGGGTTGCTGATTTCAACCGAGATTTCAAGGGAGTCAGTTCTTTCCGGAAGTTCGGCAATCGGTTTCCGGAGTGTGACCTTTTGTTCTGATCCGAGAACTGCCCTGAGTTCACGTGCGATTCCATAATGCGAGGCACTATCGATACGATTAGGGGTAAGGCCGATTTCGAATATATGATCTGATTCAATTTCAAAGAGGTCAGCAACCGGAGTTCCAACCTGAACAGAAGGGTTGAGGACCATAATTCCTGAATGATCTTTTCCCATGCCGATTTCATCTTCAGCGCAAAGCATTCCTTCCGATTCCTGTCCGCGGATTTTTGCTTTCCGAATCGTCATCGGTTCAGGAAATCCATATAATGTGCAGCCCACGGGAGCCACGATGACTTTCTGACCTGCGGCAACGTTCGGTGCCCCGCAAACGATTGGCAATAGAGAAGGGCCACCGGTATTAACCTGTGTCAGAGTAAGTTTATCGGCATCAGGATGCGGAGAGCAGGAGATTACCTCACCGACCACCAGGCCGCGGAGGCTTCCGGGCACGGATTCAAACGGTTCCGAAGCTTCGACTTCGAGACCTGCGCCGGTTAAAATATCTGCCGTTTCTTCTATGGTAATATCTAGATTGATGTAGGAACGAAGCCAGTTGTAGGATATCTTCATGATACAATTAGTTTGGAGGGGGTAAAAATAGAAAAAATCCGGATTGGGAATCCGGATTTTCACTAACCTAAAACCTAACCTATGAAATGATCCAGTTTGTTACGCTAATAACACTGTTATACAAATCACATAGCAAATGTAGGAATCATTTTGTGACCTGCAATAATTTTATAGCATTTTGCTGCGTTTTTTTTATGAACATCACTCTTTGATGGTTCGGATGTTAAAAATTGTACTTTTGTTCCACTTATTTTATATAGTCGCAATGGTAATATTATATAAAGTATCAGTTTTCACGATTATAACTTTAATTTCAAATTGAGCTAAATGAAGAAGACTTTATTATGGATTGTGGCGGTGGTGATTACTCTCAGCGCTGCTATTTATCAGAGGACAACGGGACCAACATATCCCCGGTCGGAAAAGGTAACTATTGGTGGAACAACTTATAAGTGTGAATTGATACGTACCAACGGTGCCCGCGACGCCCGGGTTAAGCTTCCCATTAAGGATACAACAGTTCATGGCGTGTTATTCTATAAAAAACTTGGTATGGTGGAGGAATATGTCCGCGTCGATTTTAAGATGACCGATATTAAATACCCGGCATCCTTCATGATGAAGCTCCTGGGGAAAAAAGATGAAACGGTAATGGCCGCCACTTTACCACAACAACCACCTGCAGGGAAACTTGAGTATTATATTGAATTGTCAAAAGACGGACAATTTGCTGGTCTCGCAAAGGACAAACATTGTGTTATCAGATTTAAGGGTGATGTACCGGCCGGTGTGCTTATTCCGCATATCATACTGATGTTCTCGGCTATGCTTTTCGCAACCATTGCAGGACTTTTTGCGGCATTTAAAGAGGAGCGTTACCGTCGCTATACCATGTGGACATTTGTGATCCTGTTCATCGGCGGGTTTATTTTCGGGCCCTGGGTTCAATGGTATGCATTTGGTGACTGGTGGACCGGAATTCCTTTTGGATTTGACCTTACAGATAATAAAACGCTGTTCGCTTTTGTATTCTGGATTGCTGCTCTTTTTGGAATTAAAGGCAAAGGTCGTCCATGGCTCATCATTCTTGCTGCATTGATGACTCTGGTGATTTTCAGTATACCCCACAGCTTGTTCGGATCGACGCTCGATTATGCTTCGGGAGCAGTCAAGCAAGGCTGATAAATTTGCTGTAGCGGTCTGTTGTTTTTGTACACTGTAAAAATGTCAGGCAAATTTTGATGGCATAGCCTTTGAAATAGAAAGGCTGGCTAAAACTATTTTATATATGGAAACTTCAAAACAAAAAGGAACTATTAATGTAACCTCGGAAAATATCTTTCCGATAATTAAGAAATTTCTCTATTCTGATCATGAAATATTTCTTCGTGAATTGATATCCAACGCGGTAGATGCAACACAAAAGTTGAAAACCCTGGCGTCAGTTGGTGAATTTACTGGCGAACTGGGCGATTTAACGATCCGTGTTATCCTGGATAAAAAGAAAAAGACCCTTACGGTTTCTGACAGGGGTATTGGGATGACAGCAAAAGAGATCGATAAATTTATTAACGAGATCGCTTTTTCTGGGGCCGAAGAGTTCATGAAGAAATATAAGAAGGATGCCAATGCCATTATCGGACATTTCGGTTTAGGTTTCTATTCTTCTTTCATGGTATCGGACAAGGTCGAGATCATTACAAAGTCACATAAAAAAGGGAAAGGAGTCAGCTGGTCGTGTAAGGGCGATCCTGAGTATACCCTCGAAGAGATTGATCATGAGGGCCGCGGAACCAGCATTATTCTTCATATCGACAAGGAATCCTCTGAATTTCTGGAGGAGAGCCGCATTCAGGCACTTTTGAACAAATACAGCCGTTTTCTGCCGGTTCCCATAGCTTTTGGCAAGGACCAGGAATGGAAAGACGGCAAATATGTGGATACCGGAAAAGATAAAATCATCAACAATACGGAACCGGCATGGACAAAAAAACCGGCTGACCTTACTGATGAGGATTACACGAAGTTCTATAAAGAACTTTATCCGATGACTGAGGATCCGCTGTTCCATATTCATCTGAATGTAGACTATCCGTTCAATCTGACCGGAATTCTCTACTTTCCTAAAATCAGGAATAATTATGAGGTTCAGAAAAATAAGATTCAGCTTTATTCAAATCAGGTTTATGTAACGGATTCGGTTGAAGGCATTGTGCCTGATTTTCTGACTTTGCTGCACGGGGTTCTTGATAGTCCTGATATTCCCTTGAACGTCAGCCGGTCATATCTTCAGTCGGATCAAAACGTTAAGAAAATATCATCACATATTACAAAGAAAGTAGCTGATCGCTTAAATGAGATCTATAACAACAGCCGTGAACAATTCGAACTGAAATGGGACGATCTGAAGTTATTTATCAATTATGGAATGCTCACCGAGGAGAAATTCTGGGATAAGGCAAAGGAGTTTGCCTTGCTGAAGAATACCGATGGCAAGTATTTTACTTATGATGAATACAAGGAAATTATCAAAGGCAATCAAACCGATAAGAACGGAACCCTGGTTTATTTGTATGCCAATGATAAGGATGAACAGTTCAGCTTTATCAGATCAGCTAAAGAAAAAGGCTATGATGTTCTGGTGATGGATGGCCAGTTTGATACACACTTTCTGAATCATCTGGAAGAGAAATTTGAGAAATCGCATTTTGTCCGGGTTGATTCAGATGTGGTTGACAAGCTGATTGTTAAAGATGACGCTAAGGTGTCGAAGCTGGATAAAACCCTGGAAACCTGGTTAAA
>CAILAQ010000149.1 GCA_903832165.1 uncultured Bacteroidota bacterium
CTCATTTCTGGATCCGCAGGAATAAAGAAAAACAAGGAATGTGAACGTGACAAAAACCTTGACGTAAGTACAATATTTCCCCTCTTTCATGGTAAATTTCTTTTCAATGATTTAAGAATGATAATCAGGAATATGCGATCCTCTTCATGGTTCAGTCTCGCCCGCAACTTCCTCCGGATGCCGCTTCCAGGGAGGCAATAACCAGAACAGAAACAGCAGGATCAAACAAGGCAGAACGATCCATACGGCTGCCATTCCAACTCCCTCGGTACCAACCAATTTAAGCTTGAATGCAGTAAACCCGAGAAAACTTTTCGAGAAAAGCTGTCCGCCAATCACCACATTCCATCTCATAAAGAAGATTCCGATAAGCACCATAAAAGCGGATATGAAATAAAGAATCTTTCGAACACGCAGGTTGGACCGGAAAATCTGCAGATAGGCCAGAACCACGATAGGAACCAGCATACCCAGGCCCCACTGAAAAAGGAAAAGTGTGTAGGTCAGCTTGCCCTTGACGAGCAGGTCGAGTATCTGAAATGATTCTTCAGCTTCATAGATCCGGTGAACCTGATCAAGGCCTTCGAGGGCAAAATCAAGAATCAGTGCCACGAGCAGGAACCTGGCAATCATATCGAGGCATTTCATATCGATGATCTGCTTCCGGACATAATTGACCAGCATAAAAATGATCATAACCAGTGCGATACCGGATACCATAGCCGAGAATATAAAAATTACTGGCATTAATACTGTTGACCACCAGGGATTTGCCTTAACTGATCCGAAAATAAAACCTACGTAGCCATGCAATAGAAAAGCCGATGGAATTCCGATAACCGTTAAAGCATAACCAAGCTTGTCGTCCCATTTAAGAGCATTAGGCGAAATATCAGTAACTCCAAGGGTAAGGATCTTATAAACATGCTTCATGATTCCCTTTTTTTCCTGCGACCAGAGAACCAGGTCGCGCCGGTAATCGAACCATATCTCCAGCAGCAATACCACCATGAGATACCACAGGTAAACAAATCCAAAAATGGCCATTGCTGAAGTGAAATGCGGGGTGATCATGATCTCAAAAAACCTCATCGGTTTGCCAAGATGGCTGATAAGCGGCATGGTTGCTACCAGCAGAAAAGCCAAAGCAGAAAGCAAGGCAATCGTGTAAGTAGGTTTAAGCACCTTCACTTTGAACACCCGCTCCAGTGACGCGAGAATGAATGCTCCGGCAACCAGTCCGGTTATATAAGGATAGAGTACAATAAGAATGCTCCAGTTGAGTTCGATTTCATTTGGATAAATGTAGCCGTCCACTTTGGACAGCATATCATATAAATGTTGATAATGTGGTCCCATGTTATCTTACCTCCGCCCTAAGTTGATTGTAAAACACTTTCGGCTCTGTATTCATATGGGGTTTCAGAACCTGCCAGGAGTGATCCTTCATGAACTTAACGATCTCACTTTTCGGGTCATTCAGGTCGCCGAAAATTTTAGCCTGCTTTGGGCAAACCTCAACACAGGCAGGGAGCAGTCCTTTGGTGATCCGGTGATAACACATGGTACATTTGTCAACCACCTTCTTTTCAGGATGGATATAACGGCAGCCGTAAGGACATGCCTGAACACAGTACCGGCATCCCAGGCAATAGGTCTGATCAACCAGCGCTATGCCTTCCGGACTTTCAAATGTGGCACCCACCGGGCAAACCTGAGTACATGGCGATTTTGCGCAATGGTTGCACATTTTGGGAACAAAGAACGACTTGAAGATTTCAGCATCAGCGAATTTCTGGGTGAATCCGTCGATACCGCCATTGGGAGATTCAACATGTATTGATCCATCATTCAGGATGGTATATTGCTCAACCCAGGTCCGGAAATAAAAAGGTTCACGGGGCACATTATTTTCGGTTTTGCACGCGTCGGCACAGCGGCCGCAACCGATACAACTTTCCAGGTCGATCCCCATTGCGTACCAGGGACCTTTTGTACTTTTGCGTTCAGTCGCATAAAGCATTGACTTAAATGGACTTATTCCTCCTGAAATAAACAGGCCACCTGCCACCAAAGCAGCACGGCTCAGAAAGTCCCGTCTCGATTTTATTTCTTCTCTTGCCATGGGCTGTGTGGATTATGACATTTAGTACATAAATCGGCTTTGTAGTGTTCTTTCGGATCGATCTGTTTAATGTTGCTGGCCTTACGTGCTGCGTTCTTCGTATGGCAGATTGAACAGAATTCCCGCGTATTGGGAATTTTGGGTGATACCAGAGAATCCGTTGAACTGATGTGTACGCGGCCCGGGCCGTGACATGTTTCGCATGATAGAGTTGCATGCTCATGTGCTGCTTTCAGATCAGTCATATCCGGATGACACTCCGTACAGGCTTTTTGGCCCGAATAATCAGGAACCTTGGCCTTGATCTCTCCGAGAGCAGCGCCACGGTAATGTCCGAATTCACCGAACGACTTCGGTGTCAGAAAATGTTTAGCCGTAAGAAACGACAATACTAACAGCGTAAAGAGCAAAGCAAGCCGCTTAATTTGTGGAGGCATAGCTTGGGTTATTTAGGTTGGTGGAAATATATACAATTATTTTCATAATTATATATTCCACGCCCTAACCCCGAAAGTTTCAGCGCTGATTAATTGAAAAAGTGGTTCCCCAAGGGGTTATATATCATAGTAAGAGCCCCCGGAAGCAAACGAATATCAAACCTTTGAGCAAAGTTCAGCTCACCGTCAACATGGAAGGGAACTTTCTTATCAAATTCAATAGCGATCCTGTCAGTCTGATGATAATCAACCTTCGGATTCTTGATATGGGTACCTTTCGGAACCTTCAATAAAATGCTGAAGCGCTGCAACAGATTGAGCTTTTTTACATTGCACACATCCAGGAGACCATCATTGGCAATGGCTTTGGGAGTAATAAAGAAGCTTCCGGCAAATCTCCGCCCTATAGCTACGGTATTCATAAAACAGGTGGAGGTGCTCCTCTGATCGCCTGAAAGGATGGTCATTTGCTTCTCCTTAAAGAAAAGCAGCGTTTTAACGATATGCCATATATATTTGTATTGCCCGCCCAGTTTCACTTTTCCGGGCTCGATATAATTTTCGGCTGCTACCTGAGCATCGAAGCCAAGTCCCATCCCGTTCAGAAAATATTTTCCATTGCACGAACCTACATCCATAGGCATGGTATGGCATTCAAAAAAAGTATTCCAGTGCGATTCATCAAATCGGTTCGGGAATCCAAGGATCTGGATAAAATCATTGCCAGTGCCCGCCGGAATCACCCCAACCACAACCTCCTTGTTTCCGATCAGCGGGCGTGAGATCTCATTGATGGTTCCATCGCCCCCCACTCCTATAATATATTTATAGCCTTTTAAAGCGGCTAATTCGGAGAGTTCAGTAGCATGACCGGAATATTCGGTTTACACCACATCGGCATCCACACCATATTTTCGGATCATCTCTTCCACAGTTGATTCATACTTTTTGGCAAAACCATTGCCGGCGATGGGGTTTACAATAAACATCCATCTTCCCTGTTCAGTAATCGGTTGACTCATTTGTAGGCTGGTTTATTATTGTCGGTTTGGATATAGGCTGATTCCATAACCACTTTCACCTTATCCAGGATCGCGTGGTCGTCATGTACTGCAAATTCCTTCCATTCAATGGGTTCGTGGATAATTACCTCCAATTTCGATTCAAAATCAATGGCAAACCTGCTTTTCGGTTTCAACTGAAAGAAACCATTCAGCGTAACCGGCAAAACGCTCATTTCAGTAGCCTTAAGTATATGGACAAATCCTTTATGAAACCGGTTGATTTTCCCATCGGAAGTGCGGGTGCCCTCCGGGAATATCGCTATCGTGCGGGAACCCGACTTTGCGAGCAGGTGGCTCAGCATCTCTTTGGTATTCCGCAAATTGCCACTTTTCATCGGCACATAATGGGTGAGCTTCAGTACATGACCAAAAAGGGGAACCTTCAGCAGACGTTCGCGACCGAACCACGAAACATCAGGATAAAAGGAAAGAATGGCCATGATATCGAAAAGGCTGGCATGGTTGGCAAGCAGGACATATTTCTTATCCTTCCCGATATTTTCTATTCCGCTGATCCGAAGGCGCTTGCCCATCAAAATGAAGCTGGTCCGTGCCCAGAACCTCATGAGCCGTGTTACCGTCTTTTCGAAATTGAGCGACGCGGCGGCAAAGATCATCAGCACACATATCGCAGTAAATAAATATAACAGGAAGAATACGGCCACAGAAATGACCCCATAAAAATGGAAATGCCTGATGTTTTTCTTTTGCATTATTCTCTCACCGAATGGAAAGTAAAGAAAAGAAAACCTGATCAGCAAGTAAAGTTCTAGTTTTTAACACATCTCACTGAGAATCCGCTGGTCTTGTCGTATTTCCAGCGATAAATTCCATCGGCATGATAGATCAATGCACGACCCAGTGCATGAGTTTCATCGGTATAGGAGGAGGACCAGAAGCTGGTTAGGTCACCAATAAAACTATAAGTTCCCTGCTCGAAAATACCAGAGGGAATAGCGCTGAACCGAACGGTATTTTCACCGGTTCCACCCGAGTTCCATCCTTTTTTAGCCTTGAGTGCAATGCCGGTGGCGCCGGTAACCCTCCATCCGAGACTGTCGGCATCGGAGGCCGACATGCCCGCAAAGATTTCCAGCTTCTTCCACTCCCCGTCGGAGGGCAGATGCCAGCCAACCGGACAGGCCTTAATGGCATTTTCCCAGTTATATAATCGCCCGTAGGTATCGCAATTCGCTTCCTGAGCATTATAGCACCACCAACCGGTACTGTCGGTCACATTATACCTCATGTTTTCAGCCATCCAGGTCTGGGTGCCGATTACAACATAGGCATATTCCTTCCCGTCGCGGGAATCCGTGAAATGCCCGTCGACATCGGTGGGGGGCTCGATCTTGTTGCAGGAGGCGAGCGAAAGGCACAACAAAAGAATTGTGACTGGTGACAAGTGACGGGTGACTCGAGAAAAGGTGACGCGTGACTGGTGACGGGTGACATTGATATTCATGGTACAAAGGTAACGTTTCTCTGTTTCTCTGTGATATGCGTTGCTTTTGTATATTTGGGCAACAAATACCCGAATATGGAACGCACCGCGAATTGCCTGAAGAAACTGGACAGAATGAACAAGACTCTCCGCCATGAGGAGGCCGACCGGGTACCCGTGAGCGACCTTTTCTGGGGAAGTTTTCTTGAGCGGTGGCGTCAGGAGCTTAATCTGCCGGCAGATGCATCGCCCTATGATTACTACGATCTCGACTGGCAGGTGACCGTGCCGAACATGGATCCGCACATCATGCCGTTTGAGGTTATTGCGGAAACTGAGGAACGGATCACGGTAAAAACAGGATTTGAAGCAATCATTACCAAAATTTTTGTTGATCCGATGCCCCGGTTCGATAGCTTTCTCACGAATGAAATCGAAATGTTAAAAGATTTCAAATTCGATGATCCATGGGATGACCGGAGATATTTCAGCGCCGGCGATAACCAGTTAGGTGGCATGGGCGATGGGTTTACGAGGAATACCCCGGCCTGGATCGAAACAGTAAAATCGATCCGCCCAAACTTTCCGGTTTATGGAAGTGTATGCGAAGGACATGAAACCCTCTGGCGCATAATCGGTTCCGAAAACACTCTTTTATGGAGCCTGATGTATCCCGATGAAATGGGCGCTTTTATTGCCCGGATCAACGACTTCATGCTCAATATAACGAAGGCTCAGATAAAGGCAGCGAATGGATTGCTCGATGGAATGGTGATCTGGGGCGACGTGGCCTATACCTACGATCTCCTGTTCTCCCCTGAATTCTGGCGCGAGCATTTTAAGCCCGGCATCAAGGCGATGGTCGACGTTTGTCACGAAGCCGGAATACCGGTAATTTACCATGGTTGCGGCAATGTGAAAAGAATATTTGAAGACTTCATTGAACTCGGCATCGACGCCTATAATCCGCTTGAGGCCAAGGCTGGATTGGACGTGGTCGAACTTCGGAACCAATACGGCCACCGGATGGGATTCTGTGGCAACATGAATGTTATGGAATGGGCCGATTGCACTCAGGAGCAGCTGAAAGATATTGTTTTACGCAAACTCAACGCAGCCAAAGGCGGCGGCTTCATATTTCAGTCGGACCACTCAGTTCCCAATACCGTTTCCGCGGCAAACTACGATTACGTCGTCAAATTGGTGCGGGAATACGGTAAATATCCTTTAAACCTTGGCACGAGCGATATTCCAATGTGCTAATGTGCTAATGTGCCAATTAAAGAATCGATTCATTAAAACATATTTTCGATTTTCCTCAAGCAAATTTGAAACTCTTTTGCAATACCGGATTTGTGCCTGGTTGCATTCTGAATTTTGCTAAATTTATTAATTCTTCCATTAGCAC
>CAILAQ010000150.1 GCA_903832165.1 uncultured Bacteroidota bacterium
ACTGCCGACTGCCAACTGCCTACCATTCTTCGGGCAGATTGGTATCCAAACACTTATTATAGAATCCCATAACGCGCTCGCTCATGCCCATGCTGGAGAAACCTCCATCGTGGAAAAGATTCTGCATGGTGACTTTTTTAGTCAAATCGGAGAAAAGTGTCAGGCAGTAATCAGCACATTCATCTGCGGAAGCATTTCCGAGGGGTGACATCCGGTTTGAAAAATCATATAATCCGTCGAAACCCCTGACACCTCCACCGGCGGTGGTATAGGTCGGCGACTGGGAAATACTGTTTACCCGGACTCCCTTGGAACGGCCATAGATATAACCAAAGCTTCTGACGATGCTCTCCAGGAGAGATTTTGCCTCAGCCATGTCATTGTACCCGTAAAAAGTTCTCTGGGCAGCAATATAGGACAGTGCGACAACAGAGGAGAATTCATTCAACGCATCAAGTTTCTTGGCCGACTGCAGCAGCTTATGAAAAGAGATGGCCGAAATATCCATGGTTTGCTGGAAGTATCTATAATCAAGATCATCATATGACATCTTCTTGCGAACATTCGGAGACATACCGATGGAATGAAGAACAAAATCAAGCTTGCCGCCAAGAATTTCCTGGGATTTGACCAGGAGATTCTGCAAATCCTCCACGCTGGTGGCATCTGCAGGAATCACTTCGCTCCCGGTTTTGGCAGCCAGCTGGTCGATCTCACCCAAACGGATAGCGAACGGGGCATTGGTTAATACAAACTTCGCCCCCTCTTCATGAGCTTTCTCAGCCACCTTCCAGGCAATCGATTTATCGTTTAAGGCTCCAAAAATCAAGCCTTTCTTTCCATCCAGTAAATGATGCGACATATAGTTAGTTTTATGGTTTACAAAGGTATAACAATTTTCAGCAGGGAAAGTTGTTTCACCTTTTCAGAAGCACGCGGGCATTCTGTATGGCTTCAGGGGTGATGCTCTCCCCTGAAAGCATTTGGGCGAGCTCAGTAACACGCTCCTCGTCCGATAATAGCTTCATGGATGTGTGGGTCGTTTTGGCATCATCATACTTGTAAACTTTATAATGATAATCGCCTTTGGATGCAACCTGTGGCAGATGGGTTATGTTCAGCACCTGGCGACCGGTTGAGATCCTGCTGATCAGTTTCCCCACCTTATCGGCAATATCCCCGGATACGCCCGAATCAATCTCATCAAAAATAACAGTAGGTATTGCCAGTGATTTACTGATCAGGGATTTTATGCTCAGCATCAGTCTGCTGGTCTCTCCTCCCGATGCAACCAGCGATAGCTCTTCGGCGGGCTGATTTTTATTTGCTGAAAAGAAGAACCTTATCTCGTCAATCCCATCCTGCGAAAATATTGGATTTACCTCATGATGGACCTCAAACCGGCCATTTGGCATTCCCAATTCCCTGACCAGATTCGAAACATTATTCTCGAAATCCGGAAAAACTTTTTTGCGCTCACCGGAAAGATTCCGGGAAGCAATATCCAGCTCTTCAGTCACTTTTTCAAGCTCAGCCTTCCTGGCGATGATCTCATCGTCTGAGGATTGAATTACATTAAGCCTCTCCCTGTAGGAAGATTGAAGATCAAGTAATTCCGAAACAGAAGTTACCTGATGCTTCTTTTCCAGTCCATTGATGATATCGAGTCTTTCGATAATCTGGTTTAGTCTTGCCGGATCTGCTTCAACGTGACCCTGCAATTGATTCAATTCCCTCGATAATTCCTGAAGTTCAATATAGGCGGCATGAAATCTTGAAAGTGGTTCCGCTATTTCGGGATAAAAAGGAGCAATGGATTGAAGTCCCGAAGAGATCTGCTTTAAACTGGACAAAACGGAATCTTCTGATTCATGCAACACCACAACACCCTGAGTCAGCTGAAGCTGAATTTCTCCGGCATGTTCCTGCAGAAGCTGCTCCTGTTCCAGAACTTCCTGTTCATCGGCCGAGAGTTTTGCCTCCTCCAGTTGCGAAAGCTGGAACTCCAGATAATCCTGATCAGATTTAGCCTTATTAACCTTATCCTGCAGCAGCTGGACTGCTTGCTTCAACTGTTTGTATTTATTAAAGATGCCAGCATAACCATCAAGCTTATCTTTCAGCCTGCCATATTGATCCACCACATGCAGCGCATATACCGGATCATTGATCAACAGGTTCTGATGCTGCGAGTGGATATCCACGAGCTGCCCACCGATTGCCTTTAATACAGGCAGGGTAACAGGGGTATCGTTGATGAAAGCTCTCGATTTGCCTTGCGTATTGATCTCACGACGCAGAATGGTTGGATTGTCATAATCGAGATCATTGGCAGCAAAGATTTGCTCCATTCTCAAACCCGATAAATCAAAGGATCCTTCCACCAGGCATTTCTGATTCTTATCTTTCAGGACCTGACTATCAGCCCTGTTGCCTAGCAAAAGCGACAATGCCCCTAATAAAATGGACTTTCCGGCACCGGTTTCCCCGGTAATCATATTGAGACCGGCCTTGAATTCAACATCCAGGCTGGTAATCAATGCATAATTTCGTATCGATAAGGATATTAGCATCTCATCAAGCAAAAATCACATACCCGCCTTCGCAATCTGGTCCCACTTGCTGGTATTCGCGGGATCGATCTCCTTCAGGGCACTCACCACCCTATTCTTTTCATCAGGGAATGATTGAGAAAAAATATTGACAATCTCATCAGACTTTGAGGTAAAGAAAACCCGAAAGATCATGGCGGTCGGATTCTCA
>CAILAQ010000151.1 GCA_903832165.1 uncultured Bacteroidota bacterium
ATATATGTGCAATTGCTATTCACCCACGGTAATTGGGCAGCCGCCTCTATCAGCTCGAAAAAAAACGCAGTACCAACTATAAGGCGATCCTGGCTGCCCCGCAATCGGATATAGCCCAGCAAATTCTTAAAGACCCCTATTCCAGGGAATCTTCCTTCGGTACTGATAACAGCATCCAAAAAACAACCCTCAAACAAACGATTTTCCTGTCTTGTAAAACGGTCGTTTGATGAGATGCTGAAAAGGGGTGCCAAACACCCCTCTTTTCGGACGCTATTTGTCTTATAAAACCATTTCGTATTTCTATATTTCATCAATCCGTTAAAATAGGTGCTTTTTAAGATTAGCATGAGAATGTATGGAAGGACGACTGATCGGTTATGCCAGGGTATCAACTTCAGGTCAGGAACTGAACCTGCAGCTTGATGCACTCAAACATGCTGGCTGCAAAAAGCTGCATATCTTTACCGACCAGATAAGCAGGTCGAAAGCTGAACGGCCGGGACTTACCGAGTGCCTGAAAGAATTGAAAATAGGCGACACCCTTATTATCTGGCGTCTTGACCGGCTCGGCAGGTCACTGCGGAACCTGATCGATATTGTCGAGCAGCTTCAAAAAAGGGGAGTAGGCTTCCGCTCTATCAATGACGGCGGCATTGATACAACCACGGCAACCGGCGAGATGATATTCAATATCTTCGGCACTCTGGCACAATTTGAGCGCCTCCTGATTCAGGAACGTACTCAGGCAGGCCTTACTGCAGCAAGGGCAAGAGAAAGAAAAGGTGGGAGACCGAAAATCTCGAAAGATGACCCGAAAGTCCAGATGGCAAAAAAAATAAGCAAGAATATTAACATCAGCATCGGCGAGTTCTGTGCAACACTGAAGATTTCTCGGGCGAGTTATCACCGGTATTTGGGATTGTAGAGTAGAATGCGATATTCATTTGTCATAAAACGCATTATCACAACTAAATATGAAATAGAAGCGATTGCTGAAAATGGATCCTACCGGATGTGGGCGATCTTTTTTGTTTGAATATTTATGCAGAGATGTGCAGAAATATTAACGCAATATATTATCTTACTATTGAAATGAGAAGGCTTCCGAAGTATGCTATTCTATCTGAATAATAGATTCACGACTAGTTGATAAAGGAGAATAGTCAATGGCAATTCAGAAATGTTTGTATTGTGGTGAAAATATTAGCGAGTTAGCTGAACAATGTCCTAAATGCCAACACTAGCCCTTGCGATGAATTGATCAAGAATCAGAGAGATGAAAAAAATAAACGGGAAGATGACCACAGAGATTATGCAGAAAAAGAGCACTCGATTCTTGCGGGGGAAGTTAATTGTGCTGAATGTAAGAAGCTGATTAAAATTTCAGGCTTTCCGCATAATTTAGTGGGTTGCAGTGAAACCATAATACTTCACAATAGAGTGGGAAGGTAAAAATTGCTACGATAAAATAATGTCTTGGTTCGGTAGCACTCGAAGCTGTTAAAGGCCTTTGGCGAGGCTGTTAAAAGCTGTATTTCATTTTTAGGCACTGGTAACGGATTAGGTTGTTTTTTCCAAGTATTCTTTCCGGACAAAGGTCATCCAGTTTCGGATTTTCGGAAGCTCACAACCAGATAATTCAAG
>CAILAQ010000152.1 GCA_903832165.1 uncultured Bacteroidota bacterium
ACGTTGATCCGTGATAAAGCCGAACTTTGATTAGTAAGATCATCAGCCAGTTTTCGGCTCCTTTTAAGAATCTTGTTTAGATTGATCGATCGTTCGAAATTTCTGATAGATTCTGCGTAGTCTCCTGTTCTTTTGTAAAGTCTGGCGAGTTCTCCGTATGAATCAGCAAGCAACAACTGGTTAAGCGATCCATCAGTTGGACGGATGGCTATGGAGGCTAATAAACTATCAGCAGCTTGTGTGAAGGATGAATCGGAGGATAAATTTATTGACTGGTACAATAATCTATTGGCTTTTATTAATGGGCTATCTTGTTGGCCTGATGATAAATAAATGAATTTGGAATAGGCGGCCCGACTTTCCGTTATGTCAGAACTTGGAGCCTGGTCTTCAGGCCAGGCTTTAAATATTGCGAATTCAAGCCAGATGGAGGCCAATCTTTTATCAAGCTTTTCTGACTGTTGGCTCAGGTATTGATTGAGTATGTTGGCCGCACCCTTGTAATCAAAGTCGGAGATTGCATAATTCAATTTGGTTGAGTCCGGATTGCCAATTTCTCTTGCTGACTTTGGAGGAGGAAATTGACCGGATACTGGCAGAGTGAAAAATATGACACAGGATAGCAGAAAAAGTGTCTTGAGCATATCTGTTTCGGATAGTTTTGCAAATATAATATTATATGTCACCATTATATGTCACCGTCGGAGGATGATTTCTATCCATTTAATGGAATTTTAAGCGGTTATGTCAAATTTTTAAGAATAAATTAAAAAATCTCAAAATTGCGGGTTACCTTTGGAGGTCGAATCTGATTAAATCATTGAGTCAAAGGTGGTCTGTTAATTTAGGTAACAAATATTATGAAAAAGAAAATAGTGTCACTCCTGTTCATCAGCTTAATAGCATTGATTTCGATGAGTTTTAGTACCACTTCAACTGACGATAATTCTGTTAAAGGCTCTGCCTTAACAATTTATAAGGGTGAGCTTGTTAAATCTCACCACGGTGGTACTTGGGAAAGTGTAGCATTTGGCGTATCCGGGTTAAGCTCCAGGCAGTATATTGCCTTTGCTGAGATCACCACTGTGAACGGTGAACCTATTTGCATAGTTAATGACTTTGAGCGATTTGAAAACGAAAGCTCCAGCCATGATAGAATATCTTGGTATAATATTGAATTGGGTGAATACGAAATCCATGGCGTTTTTCGTCTTTTAATCCATATCAAGGGAGGAAAGTCTGTTTCACCCATTTTCTCTGCTTTTGCGATCGGGCAGGGTGCTTCCGGTATCCCTACTGATCCTGATGAAACTGTTCTGACTATCAGGTACCCTTGATAATGGTAATTAGCTAATTGATATAAAGTCCCGATTCTTCGGGACTTTTTTTTTGAATTTTTACAATGCGATTCGGATTTGTGAAAAAAAGGATTACCTTTGCACACCATTTTGTTAAAACCAAGCGGGATTAAAAATAGCTCATAATGCCTACGATACAGCAATTAGTAAGAAAAGGAAGAATCAGTAAGAATGAAAAGAGCAAAGCTCCGGCTCTTGATTCTTGTCCTCAGCGCCGCGGCGTTTGTGTCAGGGTTTACACTACTACCCCTAAAAAGCCTAACTCCGCTATGCGGAAAGTCGCAAGGGTGAGATTGACTAATCAGAAAGAGGTCAACGTGTATATACCAGGTGAAGGTCATAATCTCCAGGAGCATTCAATAGTTCTGGTACGCGGTGGAAGAGTAAAAGATCTTCCAGGTGTTCGCTACCACATGGTAAGGGGTACTTTAGACGCTGCCGGTGTTGATGGCAGAAAGCAGAGAAGATCAAAATATGGTGCCAAGCGGCCAAAAAAATAGTTTTACAGTAAGCAATTTTTTCCATGAGAAAAGCGAGAGCCAAAAAGAGTATTATACTTCCGGATCCTAAATATAGTGATACCCGGGTAACCCGTTTTGTAAACGACCTGATGTACAGCGGAAAGAAAAGTATTGCTTTTGCCAGTTTCTACGATGCTTTGGAATTGGTGGAGAAGAAAACCCAGGACAGCGGATTATCCGCACTTGATGTTTGGAAAAAAGCACTCGAGAATATTACTCCTGCAGTGGAAGTGAAAAGCCGCAGGGTAGGGGGTGCAACATTCCAGGTTCCGATGGAAATTCGTCCTGACCGGAAAATTTCAATTGGAAACAAGAACCTGATCGCGTTTGCACGTAAACGTGCTGGTCGGTCGATGAGTGAAAAATTAGCTGCAGAAATTGTTGCAGCCTTTAATGAAGAAGGCGCAGCTTTCAAGAAAAAAGAAGATACGCACAGAATGGCCGAAGCAAACCGGGCATTCGCGCATTTCCGGTTTTAACCGGAACAAAGTTCTTTGACACGTTGGGATGGCACTAGATCTCTCTTATACCAGAAACATCGGTATAATGGCGCATATTGATGCGGGAAAAACCACTACTACCGAGAGAATTCTATTTTACACCGGTATTAACCACCGGATGGGAGAAGTTCATGATGGTGCTGCAACTATGGACTGGATGGTCCAGGAGCAGGAGCGGGGGATTACAATAACCTCTGCCGCAACGACTACCTGGTGGAAATACGACGGACAGAACTATAAAGTAAATATTATAGACACTCCCGGACATGTAGATTTCACTGTAGAAGTTGAAAGATCTCTTCGCGTACTCGATGGTGCAATTGCCGTTTTTTGCGGCGTAAGCGGAGTAGAGCCACAATCTGAAACTGTATGGCATCAGGCTGACAAATACAAGGTTCCTCGAATCGCATTTGTCAATAAGATGGACAGGCCGGGTTCCGATTTTATTGGTGTCCTGAATGAGATGAAGGAGAAACTGGGGGCTAAACCTCTGGCTATCCAGATACCTATCGGGATAGAAGATAAATTTGTCGGAGTCGTTGACCTGATTCAGAATAATGCCCTGATATGGCCATCGGAGGATTCAATGGGTTCACACCCTGAGGTTCTTCCGATACCAGATGAAATGAGATCG
>CAILAQ010000153.1 GCA_903832165.1 uncultured Bacteroidota bacterium
ACACTGTTTCATGGTTAAGTCGCGAATTTTAAAGAATATTTGCTCAAAATATATTTGATATCTTTTTCCTATCTTCATGGCTATGTTAGGACGCACGAGAAACAAGCGGCAGCTTGATATTTTTGAGGTTCCGATTGAGAGGTTTATTGATCGGAATCACGAATTTGCCATCGGGGCGAACAATATTGACTGGGAATCACTGGAAGAACATTTCAAACCCTTTTATGCCCCCAAGGGACGCCCCTCGGTTCCACCCCGCAAAATTATCGGAATGATTCTGTTGAAAGAGCGTTTCAGTCTGAGCGATGAAAAAGTGATGAAGATCTGGCCGGAAAACCCATACTGGCAATATTTCTGCGGAGAAGTTCATTTTCAGACTCACAAACCTTTCAGTGCAGGAGAACTGACTCGTTTCCGTCGAAGAATTGGAGCCGAAGGCATTGAACTGATCAAGAACATCTCGCTGAAGCAATTCGGAAAAACGGACGGCAAAACTTATGATTCATACTCCGACAGGAAAAAGAAGAATTTCTGGAAGAAGATTATTGGATGATTTGGTGATGTGACGATGTGATGATTGGAAAAATGAGCCGGTTCAATCTTATATTTCTTATCATTTTGATCCCGCTGCCGGGTATAAATCAGAAATCTATGCAATCAACAAAGAAAGACAGGCAGCCTGCGGTAGCCGGATCTTTTTATCCGTCGGATGCTGCTGAATTAAAGAAGACCATCGCCGGGTTCATGACAGCAGCAAAACCGCAGCAAGCAAAAGGGCTGGTGAGGGCGATTCTGGTTCCTCATGCCGGGTATGTATATTCCGGAGGGGTTGCTGCCTCTGGATACAATCAGCTGAATCCCGGGCAGGAATATAAAAGGGTATTTATTATTGCGTCGTCACATAGGGTAAGTTTTGGGAAAGCATCGGTTTATACCCAAGGTGACTATATCACTCCGCTGGGCAGAATACCTGTCGATACTGAAGTCGCGAATGAATTAATCAGAGATTCGAGATCATTTACTGATTATCCGGAGGCTCATATTTCAGAACACAGCATCGAAGTGCAATTGCCTTTTCTTCAGTTACAATTAAAACATCCATACAAAATCGTACCCATTGTTCTGGGGACACAGGTACCGGAAGTTTGCGAAGAAATTGCCAAGGCCCTGAAGCCTTACTTCACAAGTGAAAACCTTTTCGTAATCAGCTCAGATTTTTCACATTATCCTGCCTATGCTGATGCTGTTAAAGTTGATAATATCACTGCCGATGCTTTCTGCACCAACTCTCCGGTGGAATTCTTAAAGACAATCAAAAATAATGACAGTCTGCGGATTCCGGAACTGGCAACCAGTATGTGCGCCTGGCCAGCAGGATTAACACTGCTTTATCTCACGCAGGGCAATATCGACTTAGCATACAATAAGATTGATTATAAAAACTCAGGTGATATAAAACTATACGGAGATAAAGAAAGTGTAGTCGGATATCATGCGATCAGTATTACCGAATCAAAGGCGACAGAATTTAAACTTTCGGCTGACGACAAGCATGAACTGTTACGGATAGCACGTACAACGGTGGATTCTTATATTAGTTCAGGAATTATTCCTTCGTTGAATCCAGACGGATACAATGAAAACCTCAGGGTTAAGGCCGGAGCATTCGTAACCTTAAAAATTGATAAGAACCTTCGCGGATGTATTGGGACGTTTGAGCCAACAGCACCGTTGTACAAGGTAGTTCAGCAGATGGCTATTGCATCTTCCAGCCAGGACAGTCGCTTTCAGCCCGTAAAACCTATCGAACTGTCCTCGTTGCAGATCGAGATTTCAGTCTTAACCCCGATGCGCAAAATTAAGAATATCAATGAGATACAATTGGGAAAACATGGCATTTATATTAAAAAAGGGTATCAGGGGGGCACATTTTTGCCTCAGGTGGCTACGGAAACCGGTTGGTCTCTGGAGGAATATTTAGGCCACTGCTCCCGGGATAAGGCCGGCATTGGCTGGACCGGATGGAAGGAAGCTGATATCTATATATATGAGGCTTTAATTTTTGAAGAAGGCAATTCCGATAAAAAACAATTATGATGACGAGTCAGGATAACCTAAACCCCGGCGAGAGGGAAGCGAGGCACTACATAGAAACTCCACGCGGCATCAAATGCCTTATTTGCCCTAATGAATGCACGCTAAAAGAGGGAGAGCTGAGCATTTGTCATAACCGTATTGCACGTAATGGAAAGTTGTATACCATGGCCTATGGAAATCCATGTGCAGTAAATATAGATCCCATTGAGAAGAAGCCCCTGCTCCATTTTTTCCCCGGCTCCAAATGTTTTAGTATTGCAACTGCCGGATGCAATTTTGCCTGTCTGCATTGCCAGAACTGGGAGATCAGCCAGACCAGCCCTGCCAACACCCGTAATTTTAATGCAAATCCGGAATCAGTAGTGAATCAGGCGATAAGGGAGCAATGCAGGTCGATAGCGTATACCTATTCCGAGCCTGTTACCTTTTTTGAGTATATGCTTGATACGGCTACGTTTGCAAGAAGCCGAAGGGTGAAAAATGTAATGATTTCCAACGGATATATCAATTCCGAACCACTGTTGGAGCTTTGCAAGGTAATTGATGCTGCTAATATTGATTTGAAGACATTTGATCCTGTTACCCATCTCAAACTCACGGGTGGAAATCTCAAACCTGTATTAGAAACGCTTAAAACATTCAAGGGAGAGGGAGTATGGCTGGAGATCACAAATCTTTTAGTTCCTGATTGGACCGACAATTTCGATCAGATCACCAGGATGTGTGATTGGCTGGCCAAAGAGGGGTTCCAGGATTATCCATTGCATTTCAGCCGCTTTCAGCCTCAGCACCAGTTACCCCGCCTGCCGTCCACTTCACTTCAGTCGTTAACCCGGGCAAAGGACATTGCCATGAAGGCTGGTCTCAAATTTGTTTATATAGGCAATGTGCCGGGTATAGGAGGCGAAGACACGTATTGCGCCAATTGCAAGGTTTTATTGGTTAAGAGGAATGGTTTTGAAGTTGAGCAGAACCTTATCTTCAATGGGCGATGCCCGAAATGTCAATCTGCCATATCCGGGAGATGGTGACATAAATCACTTTTATATTGATCTAACTTTGTACTTGATTTATCTTGCGACGATTTCAAAAAAGCAGGCGTTTTTAATTCATTTTAAGTGGAGCTTATCTTTCTTTTTATCTTCTCTTTTTTAAGCTGAGTATGATCT
>CAILAQ010000154.1 GCA_903832165.1 uncultured Bacteroidota bacterium
AAAGACTCCAACTTAAATCAATAAGATTTCATGAACTTAAGATATATTGTCTTTTTCGCAGGTATCCTTTTGGCCGGCAATGGAATCCGGAGCCAGGCGCAGGAGCGGCTGACATCGGTTGCCTCGAATCCGGTGCTGCAGAAAGGAGCCAGACTGTTACCGTACAAATCGGTCACGCAGGACACACTGAAACTTCCGGTTACTGATGACTTCAGTGGTTCTTCTCACTTCCCGGGTGGAGGCGTCTGGATGGACAACCAGGTCTATATTAACAATACTTTCGGTCTTAATCCCCCAACTTACGGAGTAGCCACATTTGACGCCATCGATTCAACAGGGAAAATATACACCACTGCAACAACTGAATCATTTCTGGCTGACGCGCTTACTTCCAGGCCTGTAAATCTGTTTCTACCCCTGGATCAACAATCTACCTGAGCTTCTTTTATCAGCCACAGGGGCTTGGAGATGCTCCTGAACCAAGAGACTCACTAGTGGTTGAGTGTTATGCACCGGACAGCAAGCGGTGGCTGAGGGTATGGAGTATTCCGGGCTCAACGGTCAGCAATTTTAAAATTGCCATGATAAACATTACGGATTCCCGGTTTCTTCAGCCAGGATTTCAGTTCCGTTTCCGAAATTATGCATCACTCTCCCCTTCCTATGAACCCAGTCTTAAAGTCAATGCCGACCATTGGAATATTGATTATGTGTATTTGAACAGCGGACGTCATTACAATGATACAATCATGAAGGATGCTTCTTTAGTGAAGGAGGTGGGTTCTTTGCTCCTGAATTATACTGCGATGCCTTGGGAACACTTCAAACTGGCCGGAATCTCCACGGTAAAAGCCATCTTCCAGATCAACCTCAACAATCTCTCAGCTGATCGTCGGGCATTTACCCCTGTTTTCAAGATTACACCGGCATGGGGTTCTGATCCCGGGTTTGAAAAATCGCTTTTGTCCGATGAGGTAAAAGCTTTCCAGACATTAAAATATGATGCCACCTTTAACTTTGGATTCACTTCCACGCTTAAAGATTCCGCATTGTTTGAAGTATCGCTCGACATGAATCAGGCAACGTATGATTTAATACCGGGCAACGATAAAATTGTTTCACAACAGGTGTTCTCCGACTATTATGCCTATGATGACGGTTCCGCCGAGGCAGGTTACGGATTGGTTGGAGAAGGATCAAAAACAGGGAAACTGGCTTATCGGTTTAAGAATTTTAATGAGGGAGACTCACTTTATGCTGTTGATTTCTATTTCAATCGCAGCTTTGCCGATGCCGGTAAAAAGTATTTCCAGCTCGCTGTCTGGGCCGACGACAACAACAAGCCCGGAGCTCTCCTCCACACACAATCAGGTGCCATGCCGGCATATAACGGGCTGAATGAGTTCCAACGAATTAAACTCGATACCGCGCAGGTAGTTTCGGGTAACTATTATATCGGATGGATTCAGACTACAGCCGATTTTCTCAACATAGGTTTCGATCGCCAGAATAACCACGGACAGGACATCTATTACAAAATCGGCGGCGACTGGACGATGTCCTCTTTTGAGGGATCCCTGATGATCAGGCCGGTTTTTGCAAATAAATCACGAAAATCAGGTATCGATCCAACCGGTAAACTTCCTGAAATAAATAATCTGGCGAAAATATATCCCAATCCGGCGAATGATTTCATTCTTATTGATGCAGGCGATCAGTCAGGAATTATGCGGATAACCCTGACAGATCTTCAGGGCCGGCTGGTCCGGAGTTTCCTGGAATCCGGCCCGACATGCAAGGTTGGCATCTCTGGTATCCCCAAAGGAATCTATATTATCGGGGTTCGATCGGATTCCGGAATCTTCACACGACAAAAGCTGATAATACTTCATGAATAAAATGTGGTTGCACCTTGACGAACTGGAGGAAAACAAGGAACTCTTCGAACACTTCCGGTTTGTTGCCGATCCGGGGCAGTCGCTGATCAGAATTGACCGATACCTTATTGACAGGCTGCAGGATACTTCCCGGACAAAAATCAAGGATGCCGCTGATGCCGGATGCATTTTCGTTAACGACAGCCCGGTTAAAGCCAGCTACAAAATAAAGCCCGGCGATACTGTTGTAATCATGCTAACCTTTCCCCGTAAGGAATTCGAGCTGATTGCCGAAGACATTCCGCTTGATGTGGTTTATGAGGACGATACGTTACTGGTTATTAACAAAAAGCCTGGCATGGTGGTCCATCCGGCCCACGGTAATTATACCGGTACACTGATTCATGCTCTTGCCTGGCGTTACCGCGAGCTTGAAATGTTTACCAGGGAAGATATCAGGGCAGGATTGGTGCACAGGATCGACAAGGACACCTCAGGATTGCTGGTTATAGCAAAAACCGAGAAAGCAAAGTCTCATCTCGGCAAGCAATTTTATAATAAAACTTCACACCGTAAATATCAGGCACTGGTTTGGGGTATTCCAAAGGAAGCTGAAGGCACAGTTACCGGATCTATCGGAAGAAATCCAAAAAACCGGCAGGTGATGACCGTTTTTGCTGATGATTCGCAAGGAAAGAAGGCAATCACGCATTACAAAATTCTGGAAGACCTGGGCTATATCTCACTGATCGAGTGCCGTCTGGAAACAGGAAGAACTCACCAGATCAGAGCCCATATGAAGTATCTGGGCCATCCGCTTTTCAACGACTCCGAATATGGAGGCAATGTTATCCTTAAGGGCACTACCTTTACCAAATACCGCCAGTTTATCGAAAATTGTTTCCGCATACTTCCGCGGCAGGCTTTACACGCTAAGGAACTGGGATTCATTCACCCTGAAACCAGGGAGTGGATGCAGTTCGACTCCAGTCTGCCAGAGGACATCGCTGAGGTTATCCGGAAATGGCGCACTTATCTTGGTGGACGAACTCAGGAACTGTAATCAAATTTGAAACAAATTACCGGAAGAATCCGTACAAAAAGTGTGGATTAAACCATAATCCATAAAATTTAAAACCATGAATTCCAGTCCTTTAAATATTGCTATCGTTGCCGGCGGGGATTCCTCAGAATATGAAATCTCC
Source organism: uncultured Bacteroidota bacterium (assembly GCA_903832165.1). GTDB lineage: Bacteria > Bacteroidota > Bacteroidia > Bacteroidales > UBA12481 > UBA12481. Next base: position 3,083 of record CAILAQ010000154.1, read on the forward strand.
ATCAAAAGCGCAAATAACATTTTAAATCATCTGGATAAGGATCAGTTTGACGCACGCGTTGTGGTTATTTCACAGCAGGATTGGACAGTTCATGATACTGATGGGGCTGTTTATCCAATCAACCGCCATGATTTCAGCTGGCAGCCAAATGGCAAAATCCGGCATTTTGATGCAGTTATTAATTCTATTCATGGAACTCCGGGAGAAAACGGAATCCTACCGGCCTATTTTGAGCTGATTGGCATTCCATTAACAGGCTGCCGTGCGTTCAGCAGCGCACTCACCTTCAACAAGTATTATTGCAATCAGTTCCTGAAACAGAGCGGCATAAATATTTCACCCTCCATACTGATCCGTAAAGATCAGCCTGTCGATATCAATTACATTATTGAAGCAATTGGGTTACCCTGTTTCATCAAACCAAACAACGGAGGTTCCAGTTGCGGAATTTCCAGGGTAAATCACCCAGGCGAAATCCTGCCTGCCCTCGAACGGGCTTTACATGAAGACCGGGAAGCTATTATTGAAAAGCTGCTGGTCGGAACCGAAGTTACGTGCGGCCTTTTTAAGGCTGGAAAATCGAGTGAAGTCTTTCCTGTTACTGAGATCATCAGTAAAAAGGAATTTTTCGATTATGAAGCAAAGTATACTCCAGGAATGTCAGACGAAATAACGCCTGCAAGAATTTCCGCGGAGACTGCACGGTCAGTGCAAGACCTGTCGTCATTGATTTATGATTTATTAGATTGCCGGGGAGTAGTGCGAATGGACTATATCCTGGCTAACAACATCCCCTGGTTCCTCGAAGTGAACACTGTTCCAGGAATGTCCCCGCACAGTATTGTCCCCAAACAGGCCTCCATTTCAGGTCTGAGCCTCAACGATCTTTTCAGCATCCTCATCAAGGATGCTATGTTACGTTAGGTCAACCAAAAAATAATTCAGCCATGGTTAGAAAGACCGCCTTTCTGGCCCTGCTTCTGCTAGTAGGAGCAGCGTTTTTCTCTTCCTGTAAAAAGGAAGAATTATCCAGCAAGAAGGAGATCCTTTCCTTCTTTTTTGAGGCCAGCAAAAACACTCAGCTGGATCGAGTTTTCCTAGGTGATATCAACGGAACAGCACTCTCGGCCGAGGTTGCTTTTGGCGTTGATGTCAGCATATTAGTACCAACGATAGAAATATCGCCTCGGGCTACAATCAGCCCTCTACCCGGACAGGCCACGAATTTTTCCGGTCCTGTGGTATATACAGTCACTGCCGAGGATGGAAGCACCAAAACTTTTACAGCTATTGTCGGTACCGCTCCAGCTCCCTATATCGGAAATTGGGTCAGCGGGCCTATTGATTTCGGGTCCGGACTGATGAGGGTTAATGCGGAGATTAATAAGGATGGAGAGATTGCCCTTGAATTTACGCTGATCATGACCGGAGACAAAGATCCTTCATCAATAAAAGGATATTTTGAGCCGTTAAGCCGTCAGAATTCTCATATCAAGGTAGTGCAGACGCACAGATGGTTCGGTACTGACTGGATCGACGAAACATGCGACAGGACAATCATGTATCAGGTCATTACCCCTCAGAATCTTAAGCTCTTCTATTGCCTTTGCTACCCAATGACAGATTGGTGTTTTCAGGTCAATCTGACCAAAGAATAATTGATTATGCACAAAGAAAAAGGAGGCTCGAAAGCCTCCTTTTTTCATTAGTATTCATCAAGTCCCTTACAGGAACATATAAGATTTCTGTCACCATAGGCATTATCTATTTTACCCACATATGGCCAGAATTTATTCTCAGCAATCCATGGCAGCGGGAAAGCCGCCTTCAGCCGTCCATATGGATGCTCCCAGGTATCATCGCCGATGTGAACCGCTGTATGCGGTGCATTCTTCACAACGTTATTATCGGCATGGGTAATTCCCATTTCAACATCGGTGATCTCAAAAAGGATGGAAATCAGCGATTCAGCAAAACGATCCAGTTCCTGCTTCGATTCGCTCTCGGTAGGCTCAATCATTAGCGTTTCATGAACCGGGAACGAAAGTGTCGGAGCATGGAAACCATAATCCATGAGCCTGCGTGCAATATCACCGGTTTCAATACCGGTTTGGGCTTTAAAATTCCTGCAATCCAGAATGCATTCATGAGCAACACGCCCATTGGCTCCGGTATAAAGAACTTCATAATGACCTTTCAAGCATTCCACCAGGTAGTTGGCATTCAGGATTGCCATTTCAGTAGCTGCTTTCATACCTTCTCCACCAAGCATCTGCACATAGGCATGAGATATAGTAAGCACCAGGGCGCTGCCATAAGGAGCAGCCGAAATCACACCGCCTTTTTCCCCTCCAACCTTAACCACAGGATGCGAAGGAAGAAAATCAACGAGGTGCTGCGCAACTCCGATAGGACCAACCCCCGGCCCACCACCGCCGTGGGGAATAGCAAAGGTTTTATGCAGGTTCAGATGGCAAACGTCAGCACCGATTAATGCCGGTTTTGTTAATCCAACCTGCGCATTCATATTTGCTCCGTCCATATAGACCAATCCACCGTTTGCATGGATGATATCAGACATAATTTTAACTCCGGATTCAAAAACTCCGTGAGTGGAAGGATATGTGATCATAAAGGCGGCAAGATCATGAGCATGTTCGGCGGCTCTTATTTTAAGATCTTCAATATCTACGTTGCCCTTGTCATCACATTTGATCACCACAACCTTATTGCCTGCCATCACTGCACTTGCAGGGTTGGTTCCGTGCGCTGACGCGGGGATAAGTACCACGTTGCGATGACCTTCTCCACGGTTTCTGTGATATCCCTCGATAACCATGAGACCAGCATATTCCCCGGAAGCTCCTGAGTTAGGCTGGAAGGAAATAGCGGGAAAACCGGTGATTTCAATCAAAGCTTTTTCCAGTTCCTTGATCAGCTGATGATATCCTTCAGCCTGATCAACAGGAACGAAGGGGTGAATACCTGCAAATTCATCCCATGATAAGGCGAACATGGAATTGGCAGGATTCAGCTTCATTGTACACGAACCCAGAGGGATCATTGAATGAGTGAGTGAAATGTCGCGATTCTCAAGTTTCTTGATATACCGCATCATCTCAGTTTCTGAATGAAACTTATTGAAGCATGATTGAGTCAGAAATTCAGAAGTGCGTGCAAATTCAGGATCAAAACCAGCAGAATCAACTAATTCCATAACCGGATAGGCTTCCTTCCCGGCAGCTTCGGTAAATATTTGGACAATTCTGTTAACTTCTTCCAGATCGGTCAGTTCATCTGTAGATAAGCCAATGGTTTCATCCTCGAAATAACGGAAGTTGAAATGATGTTTCAGCGCTATGGTTTTAAAGTGCTTGAGGGTTACTTTTTCAGGCAATACAAACCTCAGTGTATCAAAGTAATCCTTGTTTTCCTGAACATAACCGTACTGCTGCATTTCCAACTCTAGAGTATGTGCCGACCGGTGAATTTTTCCTGCAATCTCAAGCAATCCGTCCGAACCGTGGTAAACTGCATACATTCCAGCCATAGTAGCCAGAAGTGCCTGTGCAGTGCAGATATTTGAGGTGGCTTTCTCGCGCTTAATATGCTGCTCACGGGTTTGAAGTGCCATGCGAAGAGCCTTATTCCCGTGGACATCCTGCGAAACGCCTATGATTCTGCCCGGCATGCTTCTTTTCAATTCTTCACGAGCCGCAAAATAAGCGGCATGCGGACCACCGAATCCCATGGGCACCCCGAAACGCTGAGTGCTGCCAACTACGATATCGGCACCCCATTCACCCGGCGGACTCAGCAATACTAATGAAAACAAGTCGCTGACAGCCGTATAAAGGCCACCCAACTCGTGAATTTTCTGAACAGTTTTTCTGTAAATCAAAGCCTTGCCATCGCTGGCAGGGTACTGAACAATAATCCCAAAAACCATATCACTCAACCGATAATTCACAATCTTGCAAACCTCCACCTGAATCCCGAGCGGAAGAGCACGGGTCCTGACCACTTCGAGTGTTTGCGGGAAAATATTCTCATCGATCAAAAGAACATTGGCATTACGTTTTACCAAATCCCTTGAACGGGCATTGTACATAAGGATCATTGCTTCAGCAGCAGCTGTGGCTTCATCAAGAAGCGAAGCATTTGCCAGAGGCATCGCCGTAAGCTCCATAACCAGAGTCTGAAAATTCAGCAAAGCTTCGAGGCGGCCCTGAGAAATTTCTGCCTGATAAGGAGTATATGAAGTATACCAGGACGCGTTTTCCAGAATATTTCTCTTGATAACAGCGGGCATCACAGTTCCGTAATAACCCATCCCTATCAGACTTCGGTATTGCTTGTTTTTCGATCCGATAAGCTTGATCTTTTTGGCATATTCCTGCTCAGTAAGCCCGGCTGGCAGTTTCAGCGGCTCCTTCATTCTGATATCATCCGGAACTACTGAAGAAATGAACTCTTCCATTGTGGAACACCCCACTTTTTCCAGCATCTCCTGAATTTCGTGTGGACGCGGGCCAATATGCCTGTAAATGAATTGATCAGTGATCATAATATAATGGTTGTTGTATTACAAATTAAGCGGGTAAAATTAAGAAGAAGTATGACATTTGTTATTAAAAATCCGGACTCTCCGTACCAATCGTAGTTTGCGGTCCATGACCCGGAAAAACAAGAGTTTCCGAAGGCAATGTCAACAGTCTGGTCTTTATGCTCGTAATGATTTGTTCATAATTTCCTCCATGCAGATCAGTTCGGCCTATGCCCCCGGCAAAAAGCGTATCACCGGAAAAAAGCCAGCCTTGCTCTCGAGCATAAAAAGCCACACTTCCTTGAGAATGACCCGGCACGTGAATTACCTCTAAATGGATCTCTCCCGTTGAAATAGCATCCTTATCGGAAAGAAATCCATCTGGAACAGGCAGATCTCCCTCGTATTCGAAACCGAAGCTTCGGGCCTGGTCACCCGCCATCCTTAGAAACGACTCGTCACCCTGATGTATCAGGAACTTTGGACTATATTCAGTTTTCACCATTCCGATTCCGAAAACATGATCGAAGTGTCCGTGGGTGTTAAGTTGGTAATCTAGCTTAATATTGTTCTGAGAAATGAAATCCTTAAGCTCTTTGAATTCGGATTTATTCAAACACGATGGATCTATGAGAATTCCGGCCCCGTTTGGCTCATATATCAAACAAGCATTTACCTGAAGGGGATTAAACGGAAAAACCTTTAATTGAATCATGGGCTGGGATGCTTGATTTTAATAAACTTTGCGACGCCAAGGTATTTATTCCCTGCATAAATTTCAATGATAAATAAGCCCGATGGAAAGGCTTCCAGAGAAACGCTTTGTTCCTGCCAGGAGTTGATCCTGATTTCACTGAGATAACGTCCGTCATTTGATTTCAGATGCACGGTCCAACCCTCTGCATAAGAATATGGATCACGTGGCTGTATCATAATATAATCCTGAGCAGGGTTAGGATAAACCAGGAACCCGGGAAGATCCTTTTCCGGCTGAGGCGACCTCACAAACCTGAAAGCTTTAATCTCAGGAAAATCAAAAGCAAAATCAAATCCGGGCTTGATTGGCCTCATTTCAATAACCGAACCTGCGGGCTGCCACTGGCTCCACCTTTCAATGTGCATACCTGCCAGGGTAGTTCCTAAACCAGTCAGTAAACTGTCGGCCCTGACAAAATTCCCCGCAACAGAACCAAGTGACTCCCGGATCCAGGTTGCCTCCTCAGCATGGAATCTCTCCCAATAATCAGTATAAACTGAGGATCGCAATACAGCAGGGATTTCCCGAATTCTTTCCAATGCCGTAAATGCATCGGCACCAAAAATCCACTCTTCTGAAGCTGGCAGGTTAGCCAGCCTGTTCAGGTATTCACCGAGTTCGGAATTCCAGGTCCGGTCATTTGCTTCGTCGTCGCTGTCTATCCCCAGCAGGTTCATGAACCAAAACAGGTTATGCCCCAGGCTGGTCCGGCTTTCTCGTTTCCAGCCATGAAAAGCAAACATGGGAAGCTTTTGATCATACCACGCAAAACCACCCGGATTCCATTGCGTGGCAGGAATGGACTTTTCATCTGCAAAATCAACCGGATCACCAATAGCCGATCCATAGGCTGAATCTGAAACCATCGCAATCTTGAGTCCGACCGTGTCAAACCTGTTAAACCGAAGCTGTGGCCCGACTCTCAACAATTCAGAAGGACCCATATTTTTCGCCCAAGTCAGAAGGGAAGAATCAATATCCGGGGGATTATCGATAAAAATTCCAACCGGAAGATTTGAAAATTTATTATTAAAAACCGGTGAATTCTCCGATCCCGGGTGTGATAACACCAAACCGGACAGCTGTCCCCCTCCGTAAACCGACCCAAAAGAATTCCGATATACAGCAAACTGATTGGGCTGATTAAGTAAAATTCCAACGGCAGGACCACTGTTAAAGCGCTGGAGAATGAACCGGTTATCGGCAATCCATTGAAAACCGGCGTGATCACTCCTGAGTCCAAAACGATTGTTGGCAAAACTGTTACCAACAATTTCAGTTCTCGATCCGGCGGTTTGGGAAATAAGGTTTAACCCACAAGTCAGGTTAACAAATTCAGAGTTCCTGACATCCAGATAAACCGCATCAGACAGAATGCCGCTGCCAAGCCAGTTGCCATCAAAAATAAGAGTTCCCGGTTCGTTGATAAAAAGAGATCCCGACACAGAAAGGCTCGAGACTCCTTCTGATCTTATAAAACTAACAGGTGCGATTCCCTCCTCATAATGATTGAGTTTGGTCGTAATCCTGAAATTGCAGTCCCTGATCGCAATTGAATCAGCTGACCCCTTGAGAAAAACCAAAGATTCTTCACAATTTCTGAACACTGAATTATTCAGGTCAGCTTTTAAAGGACCGTTTGCCAGAATTCCTGTCCTGGCATTTTCGATCGTGCCGCCATGGGTAAACGAAATCCATGCCGGAGTTTCTCCCTGAGTACCTTCAGATCGTATCCCATCCCATAAATCACCGCAGAGATTGCCAATTGTTCCCCCGTCAATTTCAAGACGAGCCCCGGGTTCCAGTGTAATTTTCGAATCAATTGGCATCGAAAGATATCCTTTAACCCTTAGCAACCCTCCGCTTTTTATCAACCAATCCTGATGCGCATAAACCATATCCTTTATGATAACTGTATCTCCACCCGATACCCGATACCCGATACCCGATACCTGATACCCCACACCTTCAACCTTATAACAACTGTCATTAATCACCGCCTCGGAGATATTGCCTTCCCCTCCGCTCAGGCAGAATTGTATCCGGTTGAACTGGCATTTCGATAAGGCATACCCATAGGCCGGCCAGTAATCCATTAAATTATTCGAAGTCCCTTCAACAGGGCAACCATTATCCTCGCAATCATCGCATTGATCACCGCCCGGCCCTCCTGAAAAATTATGGGACAATCCTATGCAGTGCCCAATTTCATGAACCAGATTCCGCCCGCATTCATCAATGGAACCAGAAAGGGGTTGACTCATAAACTTTTCGTAATAACCTCTCACTGCAATATACCCGCGATCACCGATATTCCGCGAGTGCCCGCCGATGACAGGATAATTACCACCGATAAAAACGGGCAGTGTCTGATACTTTTGCCGGTAATCCAACAAAGTGTCACCGTCAACATATTGATCGCGCATATAAGGAGCATCAATGTCGGTGGAGCAATCCCAGGCTCTGTTATCGGGGTAATAGAAGATGGTGTCGAGGCGTATGCGCAACCGACTGTCAGATACATAAGGTGAAGGCATGGCAGGCCGGAGTGTATCAAGATTGGCCAGTCGGTGGTTGACCCATCCGGTCAGCTGATTTAAGAAAGCAACATGATTGGCTGAATCCTTGTTGAAATTATGCTGACCTGCATCATCCTGAAAAACATATATAGCTACCCGAAGTGTTTTAACAGGCAAAAGAACTGTATCAGCCTCCGGCGTATTAAACTGCAGGCATAATCCGGCCAATCCGAGTAGTAAAAGGTTCATTCGAGTCCGGTTTTCATCGGAACAAATACAAAATAACCATGTGTTGAAATCTCAAATGTATCCGCAGCTGTCCTTATCAATTTAGTCATTACCTGATTATCGTTCTGGCCAACCGGTGCAACCAGGATTCCCCCGATCGCAAGCTGCCGCTTCAGCGCTTCCGGGATTACGGGAGTAGCGGCAGTAATCAGTATCCGGTCGAACGGAGCGTATGTCGGCAGACCCTGGTTTCCATCCCCTAAAAAAAACTTAACCTGATAGCCCAATTCACGGTGTAACAATTGTGCCGCCTGATACAATTTTCTGATTCTCTCAATAGTATATACGCGCACGCCCAATTCTGCCAGGATTGCCGCCTGATATCCGGAACCTGTTCCAACCTCCAGAATTTTCTGATGAACCTGCAGCTCTAACAGCCATGTTTGAAATGCCACAGTGTAAGGCTGGGAAATTGTTTGTCCGGAAGAAATTGGAAAAGCCTGGTCCTGATAAGCAAATTTCAGAAAGGA
>CAILAQ010000155.1 GCA_903832165.1 uncultured Bacteroidota bacterium
AGACCCTGTAATAGTAGCACGAACTGAAAAACCACCGGTTGTCGATGGAATCCTGAACGACGATATCTGGAAATCATTGCCCAGATATACAGATTTCAAAACTTATACCCCGAATTTTGGGTCAAATTCTGCATTTTCAACCTCCGTCATGATCACTTTTGATGAAAAGAACCTATACATCGGTTTTGACTGCAAGGATCCCGAACCGAATAAACTAAAAGCCACCATTTCTGCCCGCGATCAGATAAAAAGCGAAGATTGGGTTTGTGTTAATTTTGATCCTTTCTTTGATCAGCAAAGCCTTGTAACCTTGTACATCAACCCACGCGGTATTCAGGCCGATGGGCGTTCCTCTGCCTCCCACGAAGATATGGGTGCGGATTTTGTCTTTTATTCCAAAGCAACCATAAATTCTGAGGGTTATCAGGTTGAGATCACAGTTCCATTCAAGAGCCTCAGATATCCTAAAAAAGACCCTGTTACCATGGGATTTATTTTTGAAAGGAGGATTCAGCGATTATCGGAGCAGTCGACTTTCCCGGCTCTTAATCCCGGTCAGGGCATGAATTTCCTGACTCAGACAATGGGATTCTCTTTCACAGGGATTAAACACTATACACTGATGGAACTGCTGCCCGCATTTACCTATAACTTCAAGCAGACACATAATGAGGGAAAGCTCAATATTTCCAGCAATAAACCGTCAGTCGGACTAACCGGAACCGTGGGACTTACCTCTCAATTGATTCTGGACATGGCCATAAATCCGGATTTTAGTCAGGTGGAATCAGATGCAGGACAGATCTCTCAGAACCAGCGATATGCATTATATTATCCAGAAAAACGACCGTTTTTTCAGGAAGGAAAATCAAATTTCGACATAGCCGGAACCAGCGAAATGGGATTCTTTCAACAAGTTTTCCATACTCGTCAGATAGTTAAACCTGTAGCAGGAATAAAACTAACCGGTAAAGTTTCCCAGCATGACCGGGTCGGCTTTTTATATGCCCTGGATAATCCCATGGATGTGGCACCCGGTGATTATGGGAAATCTTTAATTAACTACGGAATTGGGCGTTTGCAGCACTCTTTCAATGATGATTCTTATATCGGTGCAATAACCACAATACGTCAGGGAACCGATTCTTATAATCGTGTCGGCGGGATCGACGGGCGCTGGCGTCTCAATCCCTCAACTACTGCAGAATTTAATGCTCTCGGGTCATCAACCGTTCTCACAACCGGGGCTGATCAAAAGGCAGATTGGACCGCTACCGCAAAAATCGCCAGAAAAACCAACAGGTTGAGCGGAGAGATTTCAATCCAGCATATCGGCACAGATTTTAATACTCAAAGTGGATTTCTGCTCAGATCCGGAGTTAATAACCTCACAGCCGACTTTACCTATAGTTTTTATCGCGAAAAGGGATTTGTGAGGAACATATCTCCTTTCTTTTATGGATTACTGAATCAAGATATCCAGTCAGGCATCTGGGAAAGAGATCTGGGGCTTGGTGCATCTATCAGCGGACAAAGATCAACCAAGCTTTTCTTCTTTCTGAATCCTTCGGATGAGGTTTATCGGAATCAAAGGTTTAAGACGCATTCAATACATGCGCAGATATCATCCCAGATAATTCAGAGCGTTCGAATTGAAGGCGAATACAGGTTTGGATATCGTACGCGGTATGTTGAGAACCCGTATACCGGCTGGGGAAATACAGCAAGTTTTACAGTTAACTTTCAGCCTTTAAAGAAGTTCCAATCAGACCTCATTGTCAGTTATTCCGACTTATATCAGGTTGAAAACCTTGTAAGGGAGTTCAATTACCTGATAGTCCGGAGCCGTAATACTTTTCAGTTGTCGTCGAAATTATTTATCCGTGGAATCCTGGAATATAACTCCTTTGAAAAGAATCTGCTAACCGACTTTCTGATTTCGTTTACCTATATTCCAGGTACTGTGGTTCATTTGGGATATGGATCATTATATGAGAAGCTGGTCTGGAACGGCCACGAATATCAGCCCGGGTCCGATTATCTCGAGACCGTCAGGGGATTTTTCTTCAAGGCCAGTTATTTATGGAGGAATTAATATTGGAAGAT
>CAILAQ010000156.1 GCA_903832165.1 uncultured Bacteroidota bacterium
AAAAATCCGGGTTGAACTTTGTGGTCACAGCCGGAAAAACACCATTCCAATTCATAATTATTCTTTTTCTTATTAAACAATGGAATGCCAGGAAAGAATAATTGTATTTTTGACAGAACTAATACTATATTAACATATTTATATGATTATTGTAGAAAAATGGATAATATAGGCAATGAAGGCACTATTTTTTCACATTATTAAAACGGGAGAGGAATCTTTCCTGGTTCAGGAAGATAAGCTTCCGTCTTTTTATGGGTTGGTTCACTATCATCCTGAAATTCAAATTACTCTGATTAAAAAGGGAAGCGGGGTCAGGTTAATTGGTGATGCGGTATTCCCTTTCGGACCTGGTACCATGATGATTATCAGTGAAAATGTACCCCATGTTTTCAGAAGCAATCCAAGCGAAGATGGCCAGTTCGTGGAAGCCATCAGCCTGTACTTTAACCGGGAGTCTTTCGGGCCAAAATTTTTTTCAATTCCTGAATTGCAATCCGTGCGTAATTTATTGGATTTGTCAAAGGGAGGATTGGATGTCGAAGGTGAAACACGAGCCTTTATTGAAGCGAAATTAAGCCGGATCAGCGAGCTGGATGGATTTGAGCGGTTAATCGTATTGCTGGAGATTCTACGGTCCCTGTCAACCTCTGCGAGCCTGATTGAGCTGAATCCCAATCGGAAGGATTATTATTCGGATCGTCGGGATTCAGAAAGGCTGAATCAGGTTTTTAATTATGTTTTTTCGAATTTTGATAAGCCGATCCAGCTGAAAGAAATGGCCGGGATGACCCATTTTACCGTTAACGGTTTTTGCAGATATTTCAAACACAAGACCCGCCGGTCGTTTGTTACTTTCTTAAACGAAGTGAGGATCAGCAAGGCAATGGAACAGTTGCGCGCTAAGGATTGGCCTGTTTCGAGGGTTGCCATGGAATCAGGATTCAGCAACCTTTCTCATTTTAACCGTCAGTTTAAGGCAATTCATGGAATGACACCTTCTGATTACCGGAGAACGTCGAAGATCGCCTGAGTCTTACCTGCCGATTCGGAATTGCCCTTGCGATGGGTATCAGCCTAATCATCTAATCCTTTTCCGCTAAGAATTTGCATCATGTATTTTTCAACCCTCGACTCCCGGGTCTTGGCTTGCTTGGGTTGAGAGAAGAAATGGAGGTATGCCCTTTGCCTGCCTGGTGTCAATGCATAAAATGCAGTTTTCAGGGCCGGCATTTCATCTAATTTATTTTGTAATTCTTCGGGAGTCCTGAATTCTGAAGTCTTTTTTAATGGCACTTTCAATCCGGCTTTTTCAACTTCAATGGCCTCATAGATATAGGCTTTCAGCATGGCTTCAACCTTTACCACGTCCTGAATATTGGTAAACCTCACCTGGCGCCCGGCTTGAACATTCTCCGTTTGTTGAATGAGAATTCCATGGGCATCACCCAGTAAGGTACCCTTAACGAACAGAATGGCGCAGTATTCCTTGAATTCATGGATTAGCGCTATGTTACTGCCCTGAAACGTGTAACAAGGAACACCCCATTTCACCTCCTCTGTCAGATGGCAATCCAGAATGATCATTCTCAATTTTGTCATCTCTTCCTGCCACTTTTTGGATTTGCTTAAATATTCATCAACCCTTGGATTCATTACAATCGATTTTTGATGCACCTAAATATAGTCAGCTTCACACAAAGTCACAGTAACCAGCCATTATTAGCTCCTCCAACAGGTTAGGCGCTGTATGGCAGCGTGAAATAAAAAGTTGAACCCACACCTTCCTCGGTTTCAATCCAGATCTTGCCACCAAGCAGTTCGACGTAAGCTTTTGAAATGGTCAACCCCAGTCCTGCTCCCTGCAGTGCCCTTTTATCGATGATATCAGCCTGAATAAAACGCTCAAATATGGCATCCAGCCTGTCTTTTGCAATACCAATTCCCGTGTCCTTCACAAAAAATCGCAGAGACGGATAATTATCCGCCTCTATCAGATCATACCCAAATTCAATAAACCCACTGCTGGTATATTTAATGGAATTTTTAATAAGATTGGTCAGAATGGCATTTAACTTCTCGTGGTCTGTTTTAAGGATCGATTCTTTTGCGGATAAGGAGGTTTTGAATGAGAACTTCAACCCTTTGGTTTCCACATCGGGCTTGAAAAAGGCATAAGCGTATTCGACCAGCTCGTTGATATTCGCGTCTCTGATGTCGAGGGTTAACAGTCCGGCTTCAATTTTCGAAATATCAACTATTTCAGTGATAATATTGAGCATGCGGGCCCCACTTTTCTCTATGATTCGGATATAGTTTTGCTGCTCTTCGCCGGAAAGATCCGGATCCTTCAATAAATCCGCAAAACCCAGGATCCCATTCATGGGTGTGCGGATTTCGTGGCTCATGTT
>CAILAQ010000157.1 GCA_903832165.1 uncultured Bacteroidota bacterium
CACCGGACGGGGTTCAGGAAATTCTGGCTGAATACCAGTCGTGACGAAATGTGTCAGATATAGGACACCTTAACCTCAATCAATAATTTTTTTTCCAGTGTTCTGGCAATGCGTTTGACTACGGTCCGTCGGATTTCCAGTTCTACTGGAAGGCTCGGATCCTGGTGGGCGATGTTTATCCGGGTACCGATAATAAAGTAAACCTCATCCGATTGTAGTATCATTTTAATTATTTCATCTGCAGGCCCTTTGCCGACTTTCATGTTTTCAGTGTACTGATCGATAAGTACAGAAACTTTTCCTAAAGTAAGAATCCCTTCAGTGATCAGGTCAACTCCTTCCAGAAAAGCGACAGGAGGCAGATCGGGATCGGTAAATTCGAATGAATCAATAATCTTCTTATCCCATTCCCTGGCAATAATATCAGCCGTAGTTGCCCCGCAGAGGACTTTTCGGCCCGGGAAATCTCTTACCCTGGCAGCCAGTTCCTTGTCTTTTTCCAGATCATAGGGAGGGCCCGAGCAGATCAGTAATTTTCTGGGCTCCCTGAAGTAAATTGTTGCACAGCTTGTATCGTCCTGGCTGTGGTACTTGTCGTTCTGGACCGCTGTGTTGACGATCCGGGTAGATATCCTTCGGGCTGAGATATCAGGATCACGGGTAATCAGGTCGCGGATATGGTCATTAAGTTTATCACGCCCCCAACCGAAAGCATTGGCAGTGAATCCAAGTCCTGACTGAACCACGCCATCAGAGCAGATCACGATCCGGTCTTCTTTTCGTGCCAGAAAAGAGCAGGTAAGGATTTCCTTACCAAGATTTTTATCGGTGGTCATCGGGATGCAGGTCCACTCGGGTTCCAGCTGGTGCTTCCCGCGAAAAACAAGTGCATGAGGATTGTCGTATTCCAGAATCCGGGTTAATCCATCTTCCTGAATATCAACAACGGTGAAGGTGGAGTATGACATCTGCCTTTCGGAGCAAACAGGAAGCGTTCTCATTATTATTTCGGCGATTCTTTCGACATCCTTGTGCTCCCTGGTGAAATTGAGAGCCATGGTAGCAGTGAGGGTGGCCAGCATGTTAGCTTTAACCCCGTGGCCCATACCGTCGCTCAGCACCATGATTGTGCGTCCCTCTTCAGAGACCTTCTGGCTGAGGAATACATCACCGCAGATCCTTTCGCCTTCCTGGTATTTCTGCTGGCAGTTTATTTCGATATGGAACTGCGGCTCATTCATTTTGTTTCTTCGGATCGATAGTACTTAATGATCGAATTGAGCATCCTTTCAGTGTCTGATGCTCCCTCTCCAAGTAAAAAGCCAATTTGCTGAACCATTTCAAGATTTTTATCGATAACCTCTGTAACCTTTTTGATGACTTCCTCTTTCTGGACCTCAGGCAGTGAAAGATCCCTGAGGACGGCGCCCATGATGGAGCCTTTCTTAATCGGGAAGACAGAGAGGTTTAATAATCTGGAATCAATGGCAATATCTTTGTGCATGACATCCTGGTTATTCTGAAGAACAAAAGTAAACAGGTTAAGCATCTGAGGCGGAAACATTGTTCGAAGATCTGCACCTTTCAATCCAGGAATAACCTCATCTATGGATTTAATTTCGTCGCCAAGAATTTCGATAAACTCCCGGTTGGCCTGAATTATCCTCAGGTTTTCATTGACTATAACCACACCGGACGGAATCTTCTGCAAAACTGCGGTCAGCGTTTCGGAGTATTCCAGAGCCATCTTTTTTTCATCAAGGGCTACTTTTTCCGATTCCTGCAGGGCTTTTTGAGCTTTTGCAAGCTGTTCGTTTGATGACCGAAGGGATTTGATATATTCCTGCTTGCTTTTAGTGCCGTATAGATGACACATTTCTGCTTTAGCCAGTCCTAGTGCCACGGCTATGGCAAAATCGCGGCATGTTTTGTAACCGCATGCCAGACATCCGCGGTTGGTATCATGATCTCCGGATGTTCCAATGAGCTTAAGTATATCGCTGATCTCCGTTTCATCGGGTAATTTCAGGATCTGGTCATCCGGTGTATATTGTCTGCTTATTTCCGTGACTGAAAATTTCTCCAGATTTGATTGCCACTCCTGATCGATAAAGTTTTCCGATCGTTTGGTTGCATATTCGGTGACAAGCGTTCTTCGTCTGAATTTGTGACCTCCCGACGACATTCCAGGCCCCATGATGCAGCCTTCACAATAAAACAGGTCAAGATGTTTCCTGATATCATAGGAAGTGGCAAATTCATCGATTGATTCGAGCATGTCCTGTCGCCCATCAGTCGAAAGAAAGTTGCTCATCAACAGGTCTTCGAATTGATTTGCTGACTGCATAAACCCAGAGGACAAGGGAAAGAGAGATCCTTTTCTGCCGTTCGGTGGATTGAATTCAGAAAATTCAACAGAGTTTTCTGAAATCTGTTGAGTAGTGAACCACTCACGCAGTTCGGTAAAGGAGATCTGAGCATCGATCCTGAATGGCTCGCCGGTTGCTCCAAGTTCAAGGCGGCTTGCCAGACAAGGATTGATGAGAACCACACAGGTTTCTTCTGATTCCTGTTTGCGGATAATCTGTGCCATAATGGAGGCCGGACTATACACGGGTACCAGGTTTTCGGTGAGCTGAGGCTGATGTTTTTCAATATATGAAACGACAGCCGGGCACTTTGAAGATATCCTGAATTTTCCTTTGAAATCAGCAAACAGTGAAGCATGGGCTTGTGCCGAAAGATCGACTGCAAAGGAGAGATCGTAAACACCTGAGAAGCCCAGGGCCCTGATCATCCCCACAAAATTCCGGTAGTCGGTTATGTCCGGGAATTCCGCAGAAATACTTGGATCAATGATGGCGCTTGCCGGCCGGCCGCTTTTTATTATTTCCCTGACCTTTTCAAGGTCGGACTGAATCTTTACCGCACGGGTGGGGCAGATGGTAAAACAAGATCCGCAGGCAATGCAGCGATCAGACAGGATAGTGACATGGTCCAAATTGGTTTTCACTTCGATGGCCATGGATGGGCACTCCCTGACGCAAGCGTAACAAAGTATGCACGGGTCAGGCTCTACCCAGATGATCTGCCCATCAGGCCTGCTGTCTTGAATGTTTATTTCTTTCATAACCCAAAATGGTTCTTTAACAACCTTTTCAATTCCTCAGGATCGTGTGAATGTATTAAATTTTCACCAATCTGAATCATTGGTCCTTCTCCGCAGTGGCCAAAACAATGAGATCCATGAAAATTCACTTTATCTTCCAGGTGATGCTGAATCAGAAATTGCTGTACAATTTGTACCATTTTCTTGTTTCCCCGGGCAAAGCAGGAGCTTCCAAGACATATTCTGATCTCTGTTATATGTTCTTTCATGATAAGTTAAGAATCATTGTTCCAAAATTAACAATAAAGATCCCTGGAATTAGGAAAGAATGGAAAAATGTTGTAAAATTTGCAACCGGGGATTTATGTTATATTAATAACAATGTTTTTCAAATAACAGAATGAGCTCCGAATTTACAGATCTATTGAAGAAATATCCGGCTGGTCGCCGAGAAAACCTGATCCCAATTCTTCAGGAGTTACAGGATCTTAATGGATTTATACCAGAGCCGGCAGTTTCTGCGATTGCAGAATATCTGGAGATACCGGCGGTGAAAATTTATAGCGTAGCCACCTTTTATAATGAATTTCGTTTTAATGCCGGAGGCAAGCACCATTTTCAGGTTTGCCAGGGGATAGGATGTCAGGTAGACGGAAGTGAGAGAATCCGAATGGAATTGGGTAAGATGCTGGGGATCGAACCAGGTGAGATAACCAGTGACGGATGGTTCAGCCTGGAATGGGTGCCATGTTTGGGCGTTTGTCAGGAAGCCCCTGTGTTATCAGTGAATGGTGAGCTTTATGCGAAAATGACGCCTGTGAAGCTGAGAGAATTAGTCGACAAGTTCCGCAATCGATAGAAACGATGGAAACACCCCGATTGAGCGAAGAGCAGCGTGAAGGTCTGATGGCGTTGATGACTCATCATCAGCCCGATACCGATCAGGAACTGAAATTGTTGGGCCGTTCCCTACGCCGGGAACGCGTGGAG
>CAILAQ010000158.1 GCA_903832165.1 uncultured Bacteroidota bacterium
CGAGATGAAACCTTCGGATGGGTTTGTGTCAACCCCGCCAAATATTCGTCTGGGATATCTTCCCCAGCATATGGCCTATTCAGATTCTACCTCGGTATTTCACGAAGCCGAAAAGGCATTTGAGGAGATATTGCAGTTAGAACGGGATATTCATGACCTGACAGTCGATATCACTGCGAGAACTGATTACGAAACAGATTCCTATCATACCCTGATATCAGACCTATCTGAAAAAAGTGAGCGTTTTCACATACTTGGCGGCCGTAACCGTGAGGCGGAAATCGAGCAAACACTACTTGGGCTTGGTTTCGAGCGTAAGGATTTCGAACGTGCAACTTCCGAATTCTCAGGAGGATGGCGTATGCGGATTGAACTGGCAAAGATTCTTTTAAGAGAACCTGATGTGTTATTGCTTGATGAACCAACAAACCATCTCGATATCGAATCGATCCAGTGGCTTGAGGATTATCTGAGTGTATTCAGGGGAGCGGTTCTTTTGATTTCACATGACCGTACCTTTCTCGACCGTGTAACCAAGCGAACTGTTGAAATCACATTAGGCCGGTTGGCCGATTACAAAGTCCCCTACTCAGAATTCCTGAAACTACGCGCTGAAAGACGGGAACAGCAGTTTTCTGCGTACACGAACCAGCGAAAGAAAATAGAGGAAACCGAGAAATTTATCGAACGGTTCAGATACAAGGCAACTAAATCTGTTCAGGTACAATCGCGTATCAAACAGCTCGCCAAAATAGACCGTATTGAGATGGATGAGATCGACGGATCATCCATTCATATAAAATTTCCGACTGCCCCTCACGCAGGCACCGTACTGGTTGAAGCCGAGGATGTCACTAAAAAATATGGATCCACTCATGTCCTGGATAAAATTGCCATGATCATTCATCGGGGTGAAAAGGTTGCTTTTGTGGGCAGGAACGGTGAGGGGAAAACTACCATGGCCCGGATCATCATGGAAGAGCTGGAATTTGAGGGCAAGTGCAAGTTAGGGCACAACCTGAAAATCGGCTATTACGCGCAAAATCAGGCTGATATTCTTGATCCCTTGAAAACCGTTATGGAAACCATCGACTATGTTGCCGTTGGTGATATCCGGACAAAAATCAGGGATATTCTTGGGGCTTTTCTTTTTAGCGGGGAAGATGTTGACAAGAAAGTTTCGGTGCTTTCCGGTGGCGAAAGATCCAGGCTAGCCCTGGCTTGCCTGCTGATGGAACCAAAAAACCTGCTGGTACTTGATGAGCCGACAAACCACCTCGATTTGCGTTCGAAACAGGTATTAAAAGAGGCCCTGCTTAAATTTGACGGTGCACTGATCCTAGTTTCCCATGACAGGGATTTCCTCGACGGACTTGTTGGTAAAATCTTTGAATTCCGCGATAAAAAAGTCAAGGAACATCCGGGTGATATTTTCGAATTCCTGAACAAAAAGAGATTAAATACCCTCAAGGAAATTGAGCGTAAAGAGGTTGCACCAAAACAAGAGCAAAAACAAGCCCCTGCTCCTGCCCCGGTTCCTGCGCCTCCGCCACCGCCTGCGACAAAACCGGAGCAAAAACAAAAACAGGATTCGAAATCTGAGCTTGTAAAGCAGGAAATCGCACCGCTTAAAATAACCCTTCCTGATAACAAGCAGAAATACGAAGAAAAGAAAGAAATCGACCGTCAGAAAAGAAAAATCGCCACAAGAATAGCCAAAGCTGAGGAGACGATTGAAAGCCTCGAAAAGCGCATACACTTGGTTGAGATGTTCTTAGCCGATCCGGAGAGTATGTCTGCCAATTCCGGACCTGACCCTTATATCGAATATGATCAGCTAAAAAAGGAATTAAGCCAGGCGATGGAGGAATGGGAAGCGGCTCACGAGGATCGTGACGCGTGACGATTTCTCTTCCCGTACCGTGCCTTGGCGTAAACCAGGTAAAATGTACCGACTATGTTAACGGCATAATTAAGCCAAAGCGGCCATTGATAATCCCCTGATTCTATATTTCCTGCCGCGATGTATATAAATGTCAGAAAAACGCCGCCAGCCCACATCAGAAGGAACGACCAGTTGAAGCTGGTTACATCATGGGTGCGCCATGTTTGCCAAACCTGAGGAATTACACCAATGCTCAGGACAATATTTCCGAACCAGCCGACTGCTTCTAGGAGGGTCATAGGGTATGGGGTATGGGGTATGGGGTCATCTTCAATTGCAGAATGTCGTGGTCAGCGACGGGGTCCCCGCCTCCGCGGGGATGACAACTCTTCGAGGTTACCAAGGCTGTCTTCTGTCTATTTGTCTATTAGTCTTTCTGACTGCGCTGCCGGACTGCTTCGAAGAGTATTACTGATGCAGCCGCCGATACGTTAAGTGAGGCAATCTTGCCCAGCATGGGGATACGCACTTCCTGATCGCACAAGGCAAGTATATTGGGGCTGATACCGTGATCCTCGGCACCCATTACCAATGCCATTGGTGATTTGAAATCTGCCTCATAGAAAAGCACATCTGTCTTTTCAGTGGCACCGGTGATTTTCAGTCCTGCATTTTTCAGGTATTTTATGCTCCTGATCAGGTCGGGGGTCCGGCAAACAGGAATAATTGCCAGAGCGCCGGCGGAAGTCTTCATCGCGTCCGGATTAATCTGCGCAACGCCTTTTTCCGGAATAAGGATCGCATCGGCACCGGCGGCTTCGGCTGAACGCGCAATGGCTCCAAAATTCCGGACATCCGTAATGGCATCAAGGATAATCACGAGGGGATCCCTGCCCTCTTCAAATGCCCTGGCAACAACTTCCTCAAATGGAAGATAGGTCACGATTGATGTTATAGCAATCAGACCCTGATGATTCTTTTGTGTCATCCTGTTGAGTTTCTCAACCGGGACATACTGAAACGGAATCCCGGATTTTCTGATCAGGTCAATCAACGTATGAAATCCATCGCCCTGCAAACCTTTTCTGATCATTATCCGCTCGATATTGCGTCCGGCTTCAATAGCCTCCTGAATAGGCCTCAGCCCAAAAATATAATCTTGTTGTTCCATTACATGCTAAAGATTTTTCCTCGCCGCCAGTAGTCCACAGCCTTATTCCAGACGGGTCGGAATTCTTCTTTTCTTTTTAGTTTATAATCGTATCCAATCCAATAATCGTCAGTCAGATTGAACTCAAAGGTAATCTTCTCTCCGGTTTCAGAGGCCTCATAGTGCCATGATTCACGCGTTTCGGTTCGATCAACGGTCATTGGGGGGCCCAGGAGGAGATAAATCATGCCACGGTCGGTCTTCCATCCCTGCTTGCTTGAGGCAAAATAGAGGTTCGCAAAAACCACCCTGTTATAATAAACCCTGATCAGATCACGTGCATTGCCGTAAGTCTTTCCCTTATCGAGCCAAAACTGATCAACCGAAGCTTTCAGATCAGTATTCGCCACAAGTTTCAAATATTCTTCATGGGTGGTAATGTATTGAAGTGGCGGCAGCATATCCACCGGCTGACTAACCTGCGGATAATGGTCACCAAACTGGGTCAGGCACAATCCTTTGGACACATCTGGCTTAAAGTGGAATACATAGATTCCCTGTCCGCCTAACTTGTAAAGTAATTGTTCGGAATATGCCATGGAAAAAGACGAATCCGGCAAAGGAACGTTATCTGGTTGCTCATCAAGCGAATACGGAGGAAGTGGCAAAATATTCCTTGGGGCAAAAACCGAGATATATAAACGCTCCGCCTTATCACCTTGTTTGATTAACCTGAATGATTCATTCGGATAAAAGAAATGCTCAAAAGCAACTTTATTTTCCGGGAAATTCAACACCAGCCAATCCTGCTGATTATCTGGCTGAAATCGATCTATGAGCACTCTGTCTCTTATCGAAGATTGGCGAATCTCATCCTCCAGTGATATATCAAGCAGATAGGTTTTACCAGGCGAGGTAGGCAATTTAAGCGACGCTGTTATAAGATCCGTCACAGTTTCTTTGTCAATTAAAAACTCTTGTGTATCACGTGCAGCAACATCATTGTTGGCAAGCGAATTATATAACGTGTATATGACTAAAAGTCGCGCCTGACTTTTTACCTGTGGATTTGCCTGATTAAAAACAACCTCATTGGCAAGGATTTTAATGAACACCATACTTTCTGATGGAGAGGAGTGGAAAATCATGTACTGAGGATGCAGTGCCGCCTTTCCTGGATTATAGAGGTGCAATTGCGAAGAAACTTTTTTGTTC
>CAILAQ010000159.1 GCA_903832165.1 uncultured Bacteroidota bacterium
CACTCAATAAAAAGCTTTTTGGGTAGTGTGAATGAACCAAACTCTGCTGAAAATGAATCGAAGCTAAGGGATTTAGAAGCGAAGTATACCGCTGATGGAATGCATGAAATGCTTGTGAAATTAAAAATCTCTTCAACGAAACTTCTCGAAGAGCTATTGTTGATGAAGAAGGAGCTTATTTCGGGGTGACTTTTACAAACCTGCCTGAATGCGATTGATTGCCAATGCGAAGAGTATAAAGGTATATCCCTTCAGGAAGATCTTCAACATTTTCGGCTATTGTCTGTGCTCCTGCAGGAACCTGATTGCGGACATGTTCCAAAAGTTTTGTTCCCTGAAGGTTGAATATCCGAAGTACAACCTCCGAGCGATTTTGATTCTGGTATCTGATCGTAAAGTTGGTTTTAACGGGATTTGGAAACAGCGTGCTCATTGGTTTTAAAGCCGGTTCATGTTCCGCATTTCCAAGGTATGCCGGGTTATATTCAAAAGCACCAATGTCATAGCCGGGTCCGAATGGCCGGAGATGGTGATAAAAATCAAAATCGACACCATGGTTTTCAGGATATCCCACATCAATCAAAGGCGATTGAGGCAGTAGTGAGAAGTTTGATGCGGCAAATCCTGCACTGTCTGAGGTTCGGGCAAAGTAATTGTTTTTAACAGCAATCCGTGACGATTTGTCAGGAATCATGACATAAGAATCAATCCCTTTATATGAAAAACCTCCATTTTCATAATAATCAAAGTTGCCGGGATTAATGATTGCATTTGAAGCGATCAGGTTGTTATTGCTGACAATACTCAAAAACCTGATCCCATCCGATTTGGGATTGATAATGTCATTGAACAAGATTATAAAGGACGAATCGTGTTGCACTGAAATGTCATTGACCAAAATTCCAAATACCATCTTTTTCAGATCCAGCGGGTAATAACTGCGTCCGGGGTTCTCAATAATGTTGTTGAATATCCTGTATCCGCCTAATCCGTAACTTTCAATTCCATTGCCCTTGCCATTGCTGATATAGTTGTTGTAGCAATCGCATTTCGATCCGCCGCCAATCAGGATCCCCGACATTTGTCCGTATATTTCATCCTGGCTGTCAAACATGATCAGGTTATCATAAATCCTGCAATTATTTACGGCCGAACTGATCTGCATTCCATCCCAGCCTGTATTTTTGATGATATTGCCATAAACTCGGACTCCATCGAGAAAACTGGGCATTAACAGGGTGTCTGTTCCATTGCAAGTCACCGTTTGACCGTTAAACCTGCTACTGCCGATGTACATACCTTCATTTCCGATGTTTTCGAGATAATTGTCGTGAATGAGGGTGTTATATTGGGTGAACTTATCACGGGTCGAATTGAAAAGACAATTGGGATCTGATTTTGCAACAATCGCACTGAAAAGAACATTTTTTATTGACATGTGATCCAATTCGAAATCTGACGATAATTTCAGGAAACCTATTCCTCCCCCGTTTAAAACCCGATTGATCTGAAATCCGTAAAAATCAGCATTTGAGCCTGTTCCCGTAATTCGTATATGACGGCAATTTTCGACAGAGATTCCATAATAGTGATCTGTGTCAATAATTACGAC
>CAILAQ010000160.1 GCA_903832165.1 uncultured Bacteroidota bacterium
AGGATCAAAGCCCACGGCACTGCCGATGGCTCCGGTATTGGCAAACCTGGAATTCTCCTTCATTGCTTTGAGATTTACATTAACCTTAAGGTGGTTATCAAAGAAAGTAGGATTCAGTGCCAGGGCCCCTGTGTAACGCTCCAGATTGGAAGTTTTCAGGATACCATCAAGATTTGAGTACCCGAGGGATACCCGGTAAGGCATGTTTTTGATTGAACCGGTTGCACTCAGGTTATGATCATGACCGAAAGAATTGTTGAAAATCACTTTCTGCCAGTCCGTGCTTGCATTGCCCAAAACAGCCAAAGCAGCCGGATTATCTTTATACTGTTCATTATAAGCAGTCCGGTACTCAGCAGCGCCCAGAACAGGAACCTGGTTGGGAACTACAGAAAAAGAGGCTTTGCCGTCGTAGCTTATTTTAAGCTTACTGCCTGCAACACCTTTTTTAGTGGTGATAATAATAACCCCGTTTGATGCACGCGAACCATAAATAGCGGTTGCGGAAGCATCTTTCAGAATCGTAAAAGACTCAATGTCGTTTGGATTGATTGTATTCAGGAAATTACCCATACCGGCTACTCCATTGTTATCCAGTGGAATTCCGTCGACCACGATCAGCGGATCGTTACTTGCAGACATGGAAGAACCTCCACGGATACGAATCGTTGCACCTTCGCCCGGTGCACCACCACCGGTGGTAATCTGAACCCCGGCTGCTTTTCCGATAAGCAATTCCTGCGGTGAAGCAATGGTTCCCCTGTTAAAGTCTTTTGAACTTACTGCAGTCACTGATCCGGTTGCGTCGCTCTTCTTTTGCGTACCATAACCGATTACAACAACGCCGGCAAGTGTTTCGGTTGTTGAAACGAGTTTCACTGAAATGCTGGTCGATGTCCCTACCGTGACCTCTTGCATGACATAACCAACATAGGAAAAAACAAGAACCTGTCCCTGTGCAGCCTTGATATTGAACTTCCCGTTCACATCAGTAGCTGCAGCTTTGGTTCGATCAGATTTAAGACTGACAGTGGCGCCTATAAGAGGATCGCCGCTTTGAGAATCAGTCACTGTCCCTGTGATCACCTGCTGTGCGAAGGCCACCTGACCCGCAAACATCAGAATTAAGACCGGCAGGAACAGCTTTCCGAGAAAAGAAAAAGTATCTCTGTTCATTGCTCAAAAAGGTTTAGTATAAATAATCATTAATGGTATGCATCTGTTTTCGTAAATATAACAAAAACTATTGCATGAGATTTGAAAATCAGTGGTTTCGTTAAAAAGGGGCACCCTGTATGGACCCGAAAATCGATTTTTCCTGATTTCAATCGATTGCGAAAAATTTTCTGTTCCTGGCAAATATTACGGAAACCGTGCTAACATTGGCCCTTTAAGCGAGTTGTTCTGAGAAATAAATGAGAAGAACCGCCACATCAGCGTCGATTTCTGCCGGGAAGCCCGGTTTTAATGAGAAAAAAGCCTGAAAAATTCATTTCCCTTTATTTTCTAACCTTCTGTAATGATAATGATAATGCTAACTTTATGAATTCAATCGATTTCTGAATATATGATGGCAAGAGGACAAGTAACTATTAAGGATCTGGCTGAGGAGTTGGGAATTTCCCCGTCAACTGTATCTAAAGCCCTTAAAAATCATCCGGATATAAGTCAGGAAACCCGCAAAAAAGTCAACGACCTTGCCAAGCTCTGGAATTACTACCCAAACCCAATCGCACTGAGCCTTCGCAACAGCCGAACCAAAACAATCGGGTTGATCATTCCTGAAATTGTTCACCATTTTTTTTCGTCGGTGATCAGCGGAATTGAGGATGTTGCCTATGACGCAGGATATAATGTCATGATCTACCAGTCGAACGAATCATACAACCGCGAACTCATTGCCACTCAGGCATTACTCAATAGCCGCGTAGAGGGTATCCTGATCTCCCTCTCGAAGGAAACCAGAAATTTTGATCACCTGAAATTTGTTCTCGAAAGAGGAATTCCAATCGGGATGTTTGATCGTGTATGTGATGAAATTGAAACAGACAAGGTTACGGTGGATGATTACCAGGGTGCCTATTCGGCTGTCTGTCACCTCATAAGGACCGGCTGCCGCCGGATTGCCCACCTGTCGGGCCCGCCAGGATTACCCATTGCCGACTTTCGCCGGAGCGGCTATGTTGATGCGCTTCGGGATAATAATATGGAGATTAACAGGGACATGATCATCTATTGCGACAACTTTAAGCAAGCCCTGATCAGAACCAAGCAACTGATGAATCTTCAGGAACCACCCGATGCCTTTTTTACGGTTAACGAATTCACTGCCACAGGTGTTGTAAGGTCACTTTATGATCTGAAAATCAAAATTCCCGAACAGGTTTCTGTTTTTGCCTTCTCAAACGGCCTGATCACTCAGGTTACCAACCCTGGTCTGAGTACTGTCGATCAACATGCTTATCAGATAGGCCAGACTTCGGCCCAACTGCTTCTCGACCGGCTTTTAAACCATCAGATTGTTCGTCCGTTCATCCACGAAATCATAAAAACAGAGCTTATAATCAGGGAATCTACCCGATCCTGACTCCTTTTTTTTTCAACAGCTCAAACGATTGAAACGGCACACAGAGGTTCTTTTTATCTCTTCGGTATCCCTCATAATCAGTGGTCTTTGGTGTTTATAACTCCCCCTGTACCTATATTTGATAATCGCGATAAATCCCTTTTATGAAAAAGCAACCGAATCTTAGTTTCTGGCAGATCTGGAATATGAGTTTTGGATTCCTGGGAATCCAAATGGGTTTTGCCCTGCAAAACGCCAATGTGAGCAGGATTTTCGAAACTCTCGGAGCAAAAATCGAAAGTATACCCATACTCTGGATCGCTGCCCCTCTCACCGGATTAATCATTCAGCCCATTATCGGTCATTACAGCGACAAAACCTGGACCAGGCTGGGCCGAAGAAGACCCTATTTCCTTGCAGGAGCCATTCTTGCATCCATTGCCCTGATCCTGATGCCCAATTCACCGGCTCTTTGGATAGCCGCCGGAATGCTTTGGATCATGGATGCCTCCATAAACGTTTCGATGGAACCTTTCCGGGCTTTTGTCGGCGATAATCTTTCATCCGAACAGCGGACACAGGGTTTTGCCATGCAAAGCTTCTTTATTGGTACCGGGGCTGTTGTTGCCTCTATCCTGCCCTATGTATTCACTAATTGGTTTGGTATTGCAAATACCGCAGCCGAAGGCATTATTCCACCTTCCGTTCGATGGGCGTTTTATTTTGGCGCCATAGTATTTATCTGTGCTGTGCTTTGGACCGTTATCCGTTCAAAAGAATATTCCCCGGAAGAATTAGCTGAATTTGGCAAAGTTGAAGAATCAGCTTCAGCCAAAACAACCACAGAAGCAAGGATCCCCGCATCGGGTTTTTACAGGCAGGGCATTATCTGGACACTCATCGGATTATTAATCGCTGTGCTGATTTTTGAATTAAAGCTTGAAAAGGAATTGTATATACTAGGATTTGGTCTCGCTGTATTTGGAATATTACAATTAGCTGCCGGACTGTTTATTAAGAAAGAATCGTCCAATGGCTTGACGGAAATCCTAACCGACTTGAGGCTTATGCCAAAGACCATGGCACAGCTGGCCGTAGTTCAGTTTTTTTCCTGGCTGGCGCTTTTTTCAATGTGGATTTATACCACCTCCGCAGTCACCAGCACCGTTTATGGAACCACCGACACCACCTCGCAATTGTATAATGACGGTGCAGACTGGGTAGGTGTACTTTTCGGTGTTTACAACGGAGCTGCTGCCCTGTTCGCTTTCCTGCTGCCGGTACTGGCGAAATATACCTCGAGAAAAATTACTCATTCAATAGCATTGATTGCCGGTGGAATCGGATTAATCAGCATTTTCCTTATAAAAAGCCCGGAACTCCTGATCCTTCCATTCATCGGGATAGGATTAGCCTGGGCAAGTATTCTATCCATGCCTTACGCCATTCTGACCGGATCACTCCCGCAAAATAAAATGGGGATCTATATGGGAATCTTTAATTTCTTCATTGTTATTCCACAGATACTCGCAGCGACCTTATTGGGATTCTTAACCAGAAATATTTTCGGAGGACATGCCATTTACGCCTTGACTTTTGGTGGTATATCCATGATAATAGCTGCAGTAACAGTAATATTCGTCACCGATCGTGATGACAAAGTTCTGGTCGAAAAATGATTAAAGGATGCATTTTCGACCTCGACGGAGTTGTCGTTGATACAGCGCGATACCATTTTCTTGCCTGGAACAGGCTTGCCAGACAGCTTGGGTTTGAATTTACGGAGGCACACAATGAAAGATTAAAAGGCG
>CAILAQ010000161.1 GCA_903832165.1 uncultured Bacteroidota bacterium
ATAATTGTGAATAGTTAGAATTGTCATTAGTGAATCGTGATTGACAATTGTATTTAGTTACAATTGACAATTGTTATTTTGTAAATTGGATACTGTTATTTACATTTGTGATATGGTAGATCGCATTAAAGAAATCATTTTACAGGAAGGATTAACCTCCGGATCGTTTGCTGACATGATCGGCGTACAGAGGAGCAGCATGTCTCATATCATCAACGGACGTAACAACCCTAGTCTGGATTTCATTGTAAAGACCATCGAACACTTCCCTAAGATCAATCCGGAGTGGTTGCTTAACGGAACAGGGCCAATGTATAGGTCAGAGGGGCCAGAAACTGTTGAAAAGCCCCTTACACCGGTTAAAGAGCTCTCAATATTCGATTCCGCTCCACAACCATTCATGAAGCCACCACAGGTTCCAGAACCTAAACTCATTGAAAAACAAGTAGATGCGTTAATAATTAAGGAAAAATACGTCGATAAGGTTTTAATATTTTATTCCGACCGTACCTATGATGAGTTTTTAAAGACTCATAAACCCGAATCCTGAGAATTTGCCTGATTTGAGTAAATTTGCAAGCGATAAATCTCGCATGCATGTTTTATAGAAAAATCCTCCGACCAATTCTCTTCCTTTTCGATGCAGAATTCATCCATAGTTTTACTTTTTTATTTTTTAGATTATTTCCGGTGTTAGGTTTAATTCTAAGAAGCCGAATTTCCAGAGATCAGTCAGGTGATTTTGGGGAACGCTTTTTTCTTGGATTAAAGTTTCGTCATTCGGTGGGTATTGCCGGAGGGTTGGATAAAAATGCTGTTGCCCTTCGTTTCTTTAAAAATATTGGATTCTCGTTTATGGAGATCGGAACTGTAACTCCACTTCCTCAAAGCGGCAATCCAAAACCAAGATTGTTCAGACTGAAGAAGGACCAGGCCTTGATTAACCGCATGGGGTTTAATAATGCAGGACTTGAGAAAATTAAACTTCGTCTGCGAAATCGTCCAAAGGATTTCATCATTGGCGGCAATATCGGTAAGAACACCCAAACATCCAATGACGATGCCTGGAAGGATTATCTCACCTGTTTTGAAGGCTTGTATGATTATGTGGATTTCTTTATCGTAAATGTCAGTTGTCCCAATATAAAGGATTTAAGCAAGCTGCAGAACCGTGAGGAATTGAAACGGATTCTTCTCAATCTGATAGATTACAGAGCTGGAATGCATGAGAAACGTCCGATTCTGCTAAAAATATCACCTGATCTATCTTTAATCCAGCTTGATGAAGTTATCGAAGTTGTTACCGAAACAGGAATTGATGGATTAGTGGCAACAAATACCAGCATTAAGAGAACCGGATTGGATTGTGCTGAGGAAGAAATTCAGAGAATTGGGAATGGAGGATTAAGCGGAAAGCCTCTTTCGGTAACATCCACTGCTGTAATTGAATATCTGACAGCAAAGCTTGGCAAGGATTATCCGATAATCGGATCAGGCGGAATAATGTCCCCAGATGATGCTGTTGAAAAAATCAAAGTTGGTGCAAAACTAGTCCAATTGTATACAGGATTTATTTACGAAGGTCCCGGATTATTGTCTAATATACTGAAAGCTATTCGATTACACCAAAAGGTTGTTTAACATCTTTTAAGCTTTTCGATCAACTTTCATGCCCTTCATTAACTTCCATCCAACTATTTTTACTGAGTGAAACTTAGATGGATGTCCATATTTGCAGTAGTGCCTTTATTTGTGGTTTGTTTGTATTCAAACTGCACAAGGGCTCATAAAACGTTGAAGACTGAACAAGATTCAGTTCTGCAATTAATAACCCGTTATCTGGACAGAGAAAGCGAAAACGGTTTCGATGGTGTTGTGCTGGTAAAAACCCCAGGTAACGCCCCGATGATAAAGTCATTTGGCTATTCAAATCAGGAGCAGCTTTTACCGAATACCTCCGAAACTGTTTTTGATATTGGTTCAATAACCAAGCAATTTACCGGTGCAGCCATCCTGAAACTGGAGATGCAGGGAAAGTTTTCAGTCAACGATAGTATCGGCAAATATTTGCCATTATTGGCTCCAGATAAGAAGATGATCACATTTCATCAACTTCTTACGCACACCTCCGGACTACCAACCGATATAGGATCAGATACTGAAGTGATTACAAGAGATGTTCTAACTACCAGGATAAATGAGACACCCCTTTTGACTCCTCCCGGGTCCGTTTACCATTATTCACATGCCGGTTATAATTTGCTTGGAATTCTTATCGAAGAGATATCAGGTACTGATTATGAAAATTTCCTGAAGGAGAATCTGTTTAAACCGGCAAAAATGAAATACACCGGCTATCGCTCGCCGGATTGGAATGCCGTGAGTATTGCACATGGCTACAGGTTCTGTAATGACTGGGGCAGCCCGATGGATGCCGGCTGGCTTGAAGATGGTCCATCCTGGAACCGGCGTGCGAGTGGTGGCATGCTAAGTACCGTCAACGATTTATATGCATGGCATGAAGCGTTGCTTGGAGATGAAATCCTGGATCAGAAAGCGAAATCCAAATACTATTTTCCTCAGAATCCTGTCAGGATCGATGATGTTCAATCTTCAGGTTACGGATGGAGAATTATTAAGACTACCCGACAAACCACCGTAATTGCGCATAATGGCTGGAACGGGCGGTTTTACTCTGATTTCCTGAGGTATCTGGATGAAAAGGTTACTATAATAATGCTTTCGAACAAATATCGCAAAGGTAACCAGAGCATACCCTATGAAATAGCGAAATGTATCTTCTGGAAGGACTATCAACCCAAATTGGCAGGAAGTCTGACTCAGTGTCTGGATTCATTGCCTGACAACAGGCTAGGAAAACTGAGTGGTAAATTCCTTACACTTCTTGCAAATGGAGCCGAAAAAGACTTTAAGGATTTTATCGCCAAATGCATCTCCAGCCGCATGATATCTAAATTTGGGAATGACACCCTGGTGAATAACCTCAAAGACCTTCAAAAACGTACCGGACCATTAAAAATCAGGCAGATAATGGTTACTGATAATCAACAGATAAATATCGAAGTGTTCCAGTTAAACAACAATAAAGAGGCGTTTATCCAGATCTTCTTCGATAAAAATGAGGATTATAAGATCAGGGGATTCAGGTTTGATTCAGCCGACGAAAAGAATTAAATATCTCTGCCCTTTTATATCGATTCCGGCTTTTCATGGCTGAACATCACGCATTATTCCATGCTCAAGGCTGATGAAAGTTTCAGTACTTGCCACCCCCGGAATACCTTGTATACGCCCATTTAAAATCTCCATCAGGTGCTGGTTGTTTCTGCAATAAACCTTGAGAAAAATAGCATAATTGCCTGTTGTATAATGACATTCTACAATCTCGCTGATCTGTTCGAGATCTTTGACAACCGAGTGATACATGATAGCCTTTTCAAGAAATACACCAACATATGCGCAGGTGCTGAATCCGAGATTTTCAGGTGACAGCCTGACACTGTATCCCGCAATTATTCCCTGCTGCTCCAGCTTGGCAACCCTCTGATGTATAGCTGCTCCCGACATCCCGCATTCACGGGCAACTTCAAGAAAGGAAATCCTGCCTTTCTCTGAAAGCAATTTCAATATCCGACGATCAATACTGTCAATTTTTATACTCTCTGGCATCTTCAGTCTGTTAATTCAGCAGGACTAAAGATAAAACAACTTTTTGCATCTTTACAACCCGCAATATCGGTGAATGCTCTATGCCTGATGAAATAATATATAAAGAGGGACAACGGTTTCAATTCCAAATTACCAATAAACTGGTATTGCCGGGAACTGATGAGGCAAACTTCATTCTACTTGGACCCGACAAGAAGAAATACCTGCTACCTGAGCAATATTATGAGAATTACCACCTGTTAGTCGGACAAACCATTACTTGCACCATCGATAAAGTAAACTGCTCCGGAAAGATTTTTCTCGAGCCTGATCATCCCTATTACAAGATCGGGGAGCGATATGATTTTCTGGTCCTCAGGCTGGCAGAACAGGAAAATTTTTTAGGCAGAACACAGTTAATCGCCTGGGTGCGTGATCTCCATGGACTGGAATGGTCATGCCCGATTGATAAATCAGAGGATATAGAACCCGGATACAGTTATCTTGCCTGTCGCGTTGAGAGAATAAAAAAGGGAGAGTTGATTTTATCATTACCAGCTATGACCAGCCGCTTCACCTCACTCAAAGCTGGCCTTATTTATTCATTCAAGCTTTTAGATATCAAGACTTTCGAGAATGAGGAGTTCTATGTTCTTAAAGATACCATAGGAAATTTCCACCGGCTTCCGTTAATGCATTATATCCAATATGGATTCAAACCCGGCCAGGCACTAGAGGCTATGGTAGTTAAATACAAACCCAACGGAGAATGCCTGATTGAGCCTGTTCATCCATTTTATAAAATCGGGGAAAGCTACCAGTTTAAGTATTCCGGCTTGCAAAAGACAATTGATCTTTTTGGTCGTATTGAGGCTGTTATATCAGTTATTGACATGTTCAACCAGGAAATTAAAGTCAAACCTCAGACATGGCAAACCCAACTCGATTCTTATAATCCGGAGAGCATTACCTGCCTTGTTCAGAACTTCAGAAAAGGTCGTCCGGTTCTTATAAATATTGAAGAGAATAAGGTGTCGTCCTGATCCAGTCAGTGATAATCATGATGTTAAGAATTACCATAATCCTTGGGCTATTAGCTGCCTTTCCAAACTTAACAATCGGCCAATCAAGAGAATTGATAGTGAATATTCAGTTTGATGCCCAGCTTTCGTCGGATATTCAGGTTATGCCGGCAACCCTGAAGTATAACAAGGAATTTGCTTACAGCTTAACTCTTGATGATACACGCATTGATGCCTTTAGCCTTGGTTTTAAACTTTTGAATGGTGGGCTGAGTACCGTTGACAATAATATCTATCCCGGATTATTCTATACTGATGGTTGTGGTCACCAGGTGCATTTTTGCGCCGGAATATCATGGTATACAGCGAATGACGTTGTAGACTTGCACTTTGTTACTCCGGGATTTCTGACTTACGATAACGCAAGGGAAATGAATTCATCCGGCTGGGACTTTTTCAACCATGGTTACAGTCACTCGGCAAACAATGACTCTATACATTATCAATGGCAATTATCAGAAAATCAGAGGGTACTAAAGGCAAACACGGGTATCCGTTTTAATATTTGTGTTCCCCCTAACGGCGATGATGGTTATATTGGGCCTGCATTCTCGCAGGGCATACTTGCTTGTATCTCCACAAACAGTGCCAAGATTGGAGTTGGTCAGGGAGCAGATGTTACCGTTCCGACACCCCCGGAGCCTGTATATTGGCGGCGTTTTATAAACAGTGATCAGCACACGGCAGCCATCTTAAAATCCGAAATAGACCAGTGGGCTTTAACTACCGGCCGCGGCAGGGAGAAATGGTGGAATGAGTATACTCACCGTGTTCAATATGATCATTATTCCGGCAGTATGGAATTTCCGGTATTGCGGGAATACCTGGAGTATATGGAAGCAAAATACGGCCGATTCGGAAGAGATAACGGCTGGTTTACCGGATCCGGCGAGGTTTTGGATTATCTTCTTGTTCGGGATAAAGTGTCTGTTCATTTGGAGAAAATCGGATCACTGCTGAAGGTTCACTTGGATTACTCTAATGTTCCACAGACCTTACGTCATTTTGATCTGAGCCTGGTTCTTAAAAATGCAGGAAACGTGCAGTCGATTTCCTCAGCCAGTCCAATGACTTCCACCTATGGAAAAACAGCCGACGGCTTGCTGGTGAACATTCAACTGCCTGATTCCTTCTATTCGGGAATTGATGATATTGCCAGTGAACCAGCTGCAATGATCAATGCTTTTCCCAATCCAACCAGTGGAAAACTCTTTTTAAGAGTGCCCATCGACCTGACAGATCCCAAAATATTTATTTCAGATATGCAGTCACGTTTAATGCCTGCACCTGCTTTTTCTGTAAACAACGGCCTCCTTTCCATGGACCTGAAAAAAAGCGGTTATCACCCGGGATTCTACTTTATCAAACTGTATTCAGGGAAAAGGTTCGTAGGAATTTCGAAGATCATTTACAATTTCTGATACGTTTATAATCGAATATTATGAGAGTATATACCAGAACAGGCGATAAGGGAGAAACTTCCCTCTCAGGCGGGACCAGGGTGCAAAAGGATCATCCGAGACTGGAGGCCTATGGTACTGTGGATGAGCTGAATTCGCATTTAGGGCTTGTACAGTCTATCATCCCTGATCCCACTGAAAAAATCAGGCTGACAGGAATACAAAACAGGGTATTCGTTGTAACCTCAAATCTCGCAGTAGATAAGGAGGAATTATTGCAAAAGTTGCCCCATATTCAGGAGGATGATATAACAGATCTGGAAAAGGCCATGGATTTTCTGCTCGATCAGATTCCGGAGCTAACAAACTTTATTTTACCTGCCGGACATCCCGCTGTTGCCTATTGCCATATTGCGCGTACTGTTTGCCGGCGTGCTGAAAGGCGCATGATCACCCTTTCGAGAGAGAACACTATTGACCCGATGCTCATAAAGTACATTAACCGACTGTCGGATTACTTGTTTGTATTGG
>CAILAQ010000162.1 GCA_903832165.1 uncultured Bacteroidota bacterium
CTGGAGGTATTAATTGCCATTTCACGCTTCTGGTCCCAAAGATTCACCTTTTCGGAACCGCTTCAGAAATTCGTTCTGCTTGGAGTTACCGGCCCGAATGAATATGAGAATAATGTAAACAACAACTGGTATACCAATTATATTGCCGTCTGGACAATGGCCTATACATTGGAATGCCTGGGAAATATCCGGGACCGGCATCCGGATGAATGGAACCGGATTAATGAAAAAACCAATTTCAGCATCCATTCCGATACCAGCCGCTGGTCAACAATCCTTAAACACATTCACCTTCCTTCAGATGAAAAAGCCGGGATATTCCTCCAGCAGGATGGTTATCTCGATAAAGAGCAGCTGCTGGTTTCAGATCTTTCCCCTGCTGACCGGCCATTAAATCAGAATTGGTCATGGGACAGAATCCTTCGTTCGTGCTTTATTAAGCAGGCCGATGTTTTGCAGGGGATATACCTGTTTGAAGATCATTTTGATATTGCCGCAATTAAAAGAAACTTCGACTTTTATGAGCCACGAACTGTTCATGAATCCTCCCTGTCGCCCTGTGTTCATGCCATTCTGGCCTGTCGCCTGGGTTATCTCGAAAAGGCATATGATTTATACCTGAGAACCAGCCGGCTCGATCTGGATGATTATAACCATGAAGTTCCGGAAGGCTGTCATATCACCAGTATGGCCGGAACCTGGCTTGCGCTTGTCGAGGGATTTGGAGGAATGCGAATCAGAGGGGACAAAATGCATTTCAACCCGGTACTGCCGGATGGCTGGCAATCCCTCATGTTTACCATACACTTCAGGGAATCTCTTCTTACCGTCAGTTTAAATAAGAATGCAATAAGACTCAGTTTAAATGGTAACAAAGAGCTGGAACTTTTTATCAGCGAAAAGAACTATCGGGTAAAACCCGGAATTGAATTGGTAATAAATCACTAAATTGCTGTATTAAACATTGCAGTGAGAATTCTATTCTTCCTCCACTTGCCGGTCATTCTGCTTTTTGCCGGTGCTGCCCTGAATGGCCAGACCTCCTATAGCTTTAAAAAAGAGAACGATGACAGGTTCAAACTCAACTGCACTATGTCGCAAAACCTTTTTATAATCCCGGCAAGAATAAATAATTCATCCAATCTCATGCTGGTGCTTGATTCAGGAGTAGGCAATGCCATTATTACCGGGCTGACGGAAACAGATACAGTATCCATGAATGAGGCCTATAAGATAAAGATCGGAGGATTAGGTGGCGGCACACCGATTGAAGCGTGGTATTCAAGGGAAAATACCGTTGAAATAGATCTTCCGGATGACCAGAGCACCGGAATTACGGGTCGCGGCATTGACCTGTATTTATTGGCCACTGATCAGTTTGAATTGTCGCGGCAGCTCGGAATCAAGGTTAATGGACTGATCGGCTCCGAACTTTTCGAAAAATACATGATCGGCATAGACCCGGTTTATAAACAGATTACCTTTTACAATCGCGATAAAATCAATTTCAGAAAAGTAATCCGGTCTTTTACCAGAATCCCGTTAATTATTGAAAACGGAAAAGCATATATATTAGTCAGGATGCTTCAGGAAAATGATATTACTGTAACTGTCAGGCTTTTAGTTGATACCGGGGCAAGCTTATCGTTCTGGATAGCCAAATTTTCCGATCCATCCATAATTATTCCCCAAAAGAGAGTCCGCTCATTGCTCGGACA
>CAILAQ010000163.1 GCA_903832165.1 uncultured Bacteroidota bacterium
AACTTCTTTTTTCTGAACAACCGGCAATCGTGATTCAGGTAAAAGACGTTATTGCGGTGGAGGCATTTTTCAGGGAGAATGGTGTTCGAACTTACCGGGTGGGACAGCCTGGCTCTTCACGACAGATCAGAATCTCGGGTAATGAATTCAATTATAACCTGGATATAGATAAATTAAGGGATACCTGGTATCGCACCTCCTACCTGCTCGACCGCAGGCAGTCGGGCACCCTGATGGCTGCTGAGCGCTATGAGAATTACAAGAAGCAACCACTGGCGTTTACATTCCCTGCTCATTTTTCCGGAAAATTCAGTGATCTGGACATCGACCCGCGAAGAAGAAAGGCAACAGGCATCCGTTCGGCCATCATCCGTGAAAAGGGCGTTAACGGCGATCGTGAGATGGCCTGGGCAATGTATCTGGCAGGTATGGATGTGAAAGATGTTCATATGACCGATCTGATATCAGGCCGGGAAACCCTCGACGATGTGAACATGATTGTGTTTGTGGGAGGTTTTTCAAACTCCGATGTATTGGGATCGGCAAAAGGGTGGGCTGGTGCCTTCCTGTTCAATCCGAAGGCGCGGAAGGCCCTTGAGAAATTCTATGCACGCCCTGATACACTGAGCCTTGGTATTTGCAATGGCTGTCAGGTAATGATGGAGCTTGGCCTGGTTTATCCCGGCAGGAACGAACACCCGAAAATGCACCTGAACAAATCAGGTAAATTTGAATCAGCATTCCTGACGTTGAATATTGTACCGAATGAATCTGTTATGCTGAAAAGCCTCTCCGGAAGCCGCCTGGGTATCTGGGTTGCACATGGTGAAGGACAATTTGTATTGCCTGATCCAATGGAAAGCTATCATTCTCCGGCGCTGTTTTCTTATTCCGGTTACCCCGGAAACCCAAACGGATCTCCGGGAGATATTGCTTCTTTGTGCTCAGAAGATGGCCGCCATCTGGTAATGATGCCTCATCTCGAAAGGGCATTCCTACCCTGGCAATGGCCCCATTATCCCGGAAATCGAGCACAGGACGAAGCCACACCTTGGCTGGAGGCTTTTGTTAATGCTAAAAACTGGATTAAAACCTGCTAGAACCGTCCCAGCAATGGGTACACAACCTGTCTTTCGGCAGGCCGATGGCTTCTACCAGATCATTCATATCCTGATACATCAGTGAATCGAGTCCGAGATCGATGGCGATCTGCTTTACCATCGACTGGTAACGATCAGACTCGGGATTCACATATTCCTGGAAATGATCTTCAGACCCGTCCAGTTTTGAAATAGCTTTCCTGGTGGCCAGTTCGAGCGTGCTTCTCGATTGTGAGAAATTGAGAAACATACAGGGAAAGGTAAGGGGCGGGCAGGCGATTCTCATATGCACGGCCTCAGCACCGCAAGCATGCAGATCTTTGGTGTTGTCCCTCAATTGTGTACCCCTGACTATAGAATCATCAAGGAATACAATCCTTTTACCTTTAACCAGGTCAGCATTCGGAATGAGTTTCATTTTTGCCACCAGATCCCGGGTAGCCTGGTCCTGAGGCATGAAACTTCGCGGCCAGGTGGGTGTATATTTGGTATATGACCTCTTGTAGGGTATTCTTTTTTCGTTACTGTAACCAATGGCATGGCCGATTCCGGAATCAGGTATTCCGCTCACGAAATCCACTTCAACAGTATCTCTCCGCGCAAGTGCAGCTCCGCAGCGATAACGGGATTCATCAACATTAATGCCTTCATAATGGGATGGAGGATAGCCGTAGTAAACCCAGAGAAACGAACAGATCTGCATCTCGGATTTAGCCTTAAGAACAGTTTCCATCAGGTCAGCAGTCAGGCGTACCACTTCACCCGGACCAACATTGTAGTGAGTTTCGTAACCGGTATTGGAAAAGGAGCAACTCTCGGATGCA
>CAILAQ010000164.1 GCA_903832165.1 uncultured Bacteroidota bacterium
ACCACCTGAATCGCGGTAAATCCTGCGCCTGAAACTCCCTTTTTAACCTCTATCATTCGATATTCAGTAAACGGCTTGCCATCTTCCACTTTCTCCTTCTGATAAATGAAAATATAATCCTTGTCATCGAAGCTCACCACTGCATCAGACGGTACTGCAGTAACCTCTGCCGATGCCTCTTCAATGAGGGCGTTCACGTACATTCCGGGTAAAACATTTTTACAGTCGGTATGCACAGTGGCATAAATCCTGAAGGTCCTGTCATTATTTACTGATTTCCCTGTCTGGCTAATAACCGCATCATGTTCCTCGTTTTCATTATTAATTGAAAACCTGATTTTCTGCCCCAGAGCTACCTTATCAGCATCTTTCTCAAACAGCGACAGTTCAAGCAGTAGATTATCTCCATTGACTATTTCAAACAAAACATCCGTGGGAGAAACGTATTTCCCGATGTTGACATTAACAGCCTTGAGAAATCCCCTTATCGGTGATACGAGGTTAACCGAATTGCTAATATTTTCCTCGGTCAGGTGGGCAGGATTAATCCCGATAAGTACCAGCTTTTGTTCCAGCGATTTCAGCAATGCCTTTAAATTCTTATATTCCACAGTGACTTGCTGAACATTCATTTCTGAATACACTTCATCTTTGAAAAGGGAGGTATGTCGCTTATATTCGCCCTCTGCAAACACCATCTTGTTTTTTGCCTCCAGATAATTTTGCTGGATATCTACAAAATCCTGATTTTCTATGACTGCCAGAGTCTGACCTTTGTTTACTGAATTTCCCGGATAAAGGCTGGTGCTTTTCACGAAACCACCCAAAGGCATGCACACGGTAGCTTGGTTTTGCGGAGAAACAGTTACCACTCCATTA
Organism: uncultured Bacteroidota bacterium; assembly: GCA_903832165.1. Classification (GTDB taxonomy): domain Bacteria; phylum Bacteroidota; class Bacteroidia; order Bacteroidales; family UBA12481; genus UBA12481. The sequence goes on from CAILAQ010000164.1 coordinate 880, forward strand.
ACTTTTAAAACGTTTCCCATTATCCGCATTTCTGCAGCACCCAATTCAATTTTTGCCAGTTTGATCTGGTCAGCCCGCAATTCGACGATGTCATCAGGCAGGACTTCCGTTTTAACAGGTTCCGTTGCTGGTTGGCTCCCGTTTTTACAGGAAGCAAAGAGAAGGGCGAGGCCGAGAAAACATATTGATATTAAAGAACTTACATGTTTCATTTTAGATAGTCTTTATAATATTGTACCGGTAATATTTTCAATTGAGATAGTTGTTTGCCTGAAGCTATAGAGCGCATCAAGGTAATTTTGCCGGATAGCCAGTGCCCTGTTCAGTGTCAGAACATAATCGAGATAATCAAGTCCTCCGGATTTATAGCTGAGCGTAGCCTGTTCAATAATGAGGTCTGCCTCAGGTACAGCCTGTTTCTCGTAATAGGCAACTGTTGATGAGAATTTCCTAAATTCCTCAATCAGTGATTGATAATTTCCTGTCAGGGTTTTGGTGAAATTCACAGCATCTGTTCTGGCCTTTAATTCCCCGATTTTCGCTGCTTTTGTTTTTGCAGCATAAGAAGGAAACCATAATGGAACTGCGATCCCAGCTTGTATCCCGGTAAACCTGAAATTATTGCCAAAATCCCGGGGCACTCCATTTACATCCTGAGTGCCCAGGATCGTTTGACTGAAATACCCGACACTCATTTCAGGCAGCATCAGGCTTTGCTCCAGTTTTTTCGCAATTACAGCGGCATTTGCCTGTTGCTGAACATAACCCAGGGATGGATTTTGCTCAATACTTGCATTATTGACCGGGGCAGCCACAGCTACCGGATTCAGGAGTGTATCGTCAGGTATCAGCAGGTTACTGCAGTTAAGCAGGAGCATAAGGTTGCGATTACAAACCTCAATATCTGATTTTACCTGAAACAGCTGGTTCTTGATTTCCAGACTTTGGGAGCGGGCAGTAATCATCTCGAGTCGGTTTGCCTCACCTGCCCTGGTCTTCAGTTCCGATGCCCGTGCCACACCTGAATACAAGCTATCCTGGTAGAGTAATAATTTTTGCTTTGCCAGCAGATACACGTATTTCCAGTATACCTGTTTGACCTGAGTTGCCACATCCAGCTGCGATGCTTTATATTGCCATTCACTGCTCTTTATACCGGCAACTGCAAGTTTGTGCTGATTTGAATAGACGGTAGGGAAAGCGAAAGATTGAGTAATGTTGATACTATTATCGCGGGAGAATGAGTTAAACTGCCCATACTGACCTTCAATTACGGTCTTTGGTAAATCGACAGCTGCCCCTTTCAACGCTTTTTGAACCTCCACCGAATACGATGCCGATTTAACCGTCAGGTTGCTGTCGATGGCCGTCTGTATGGCCTCCCGAAGTGTGATTCTTTTGATCTGCTGACCACTCACGGGATTAACCAATGTAAATATGCCCAGAATAGCCAGTATGGCGACAATATTGGATACAGATCCCCTTAGACGGCGCCGGCCAGTTTTCCTTGAAGAAAAGAGTACATAAAAAACAGGAAGTATGATCAGAGTTAGCAAAGTTGCACTGATCA
>CAILAQ010000165.1 GCA_903832165.1 uncultured Bacteroidota bacterium
ATCTTATCATGGCAGTGCCGAAATTCTTGAAAATCTGCACTTTGGAGCTCCCTAGTTTTTTTGCAACCGTACCGGCAAGACCGATGGCGTTCCCTACCGCCATAATATCGATATCCTTCGACTTCCGGTGCAGGATAATATCCCGTACATATCCGCCAATTACATAAACATCAATACCTTCGGCGGCGGCAGCCTCTGAAACGATTTTAAAGACAGGATGATCGAGCTCTTTCAGCAGGGAGAATGACATATCTTTCATTATAGCTGACAAAATTACCAATTTTTAGGTGTCAGCGAAAAAGGCACAAATATTGACATATATAGTTATATGCATAAATGTATTTATGTAAATTATTTTAGACGGTTTGAACAAAAAGAAAAGCAGTTTGTATAATAACTTAGAAAAGACGAAGGGTAAAAAATGGCACTCGAACATTTAACATTAGAAACATTTAAGAAAAAAGTTTTTGATTTTGAAAAGAACACCGAATGGAAGTTCGAAGGAACCCGTCCGGCAGTGGTGGATTTTTATGCTGATTGGTGCGGACCATGCAAAATGGTTGCTCCGGTGCTTGAAGATCTGGCAGTGGACTATGAAGGGAAAATTGATATTTTCAAGGTAGACACTGAAGCAGAGAGGGAATTAGCCAGTTTGTTTGCCATTCAGAGTATCCCTTCGATACTGTTTATTCCGATGGAAGGCCAGCCTGCGATGGCTAAAGGTGCCATGCCAAAGGAATCTTTTAAGCAAGCTTTTTCAGATGTATTGAAAGTTGATATAGAATAAATTTGTGATTTTGGTTTGTTTGGTTTGGGTTTAGCCGGCTGGAATTTTTTCTGGCCGGCTTTTTTTTGCAAATTTTCCATAGAGTAACATATTTGCGTCTCTACAGTTTATATTTGTACCGTCCTCTAAGGGGGTGCCTGAAAATTACGGGCTGAGATCATACCCTTAGAACCTGATCCGGATAATGCCGGCGAAGGGAGAATTGGCCACGGGGACTTAAGGCCTGGCTATAATTGTTAAATACGATGATTAAAAGGATTTTGCTTTTTGCAGTCTCCTGCTTCGTGTCTCTGGCTGCGTTCGCGCAGTTAACGATTACCGGGACAATTACTAACGAACAGGATCAGCCCCTGGCGGGGGCAAATGTGGTGGCAGACCATACACTGCTGGGTGTGGTTAGCGGTGATGACGGAACCTTCAGGCTTAAAAACCTGCCTCCTGGTGAGTATTCCCTTTCCGTGACTTATCTGGGTTATCAGAAAGTGGAGTACCGGATTGACCTGAAAACTTCCATGACGATACGGATTAAAATGCAGCCAGCTGAAATTATGGCTGACGAGGTGGTTATCCATGGCACCCGGGCCAGCGTGAAGGACCCGGTAAGTTTTACGAATCTTAGTAAGGCTGATCTGCGGTCTGAAAACCAGATACGGGATATTCCGTTTCTCCTGATGAATACGCCGTCAGTAGTTGCCACCTCGGATGCAGGCACAGGGGTCGGATATTCAGCGCTGCGGATAAGAGGAACAGATCCATCCCGAATTAACGTCACAATAAATGGAGTACCGTTCAATGATCCGGAATCCCACGAAGTCTATTGGGTGGATATCCCCGATATTGTCTCTTCCACTGAAAATATTCAGATTCAGCGCGGCGTTGGAACCTCAACCCAGGGAGCAGCTGCCTTTGGCGCAAATATTAATTTCCAGACATTGGCGCTCAATCCGATACCTGAGGCTCAACTCAATACATCTGCAGGTTCGTTCAATACCTGGAAAACCAGTCTGAATGCGGGAACGGGACTGATAAATGACCACTTCAGCATGG
>CAILAQ010000166.1 GCA_903832165.1 uncultured Bacteroidota bacterium
GAATTGTTGACGAAAAATTTGGCAAAGGCGTTTGGTGGGATATAAATTAACCTGGTTATTATAAGTTAATGATATAATATCTCAGTTGAATATTGAAAAGGAGAGGCTGTCTTGTAAGGGCAGCCTCTTTTTTTTGTCAGATCGGACTCCTTATTTGCTACTCTCTTTATTGCTTTGAACGAGAGCCGGTTTCGTTCCCCACGGGGGCAGTTCTGTTTCAATCGTGAGGATGCCCTTTTCCAGGCGCCCCAAACCCGCCCACCCGGTAAAGGCAACGCCGGGGTTAAGCCCCAGTTCTGAAAGACTGATGGATCCCTGTATGGTCCGGGTTTTATCCGACAGGTTAAAGACATTAATTGTAAAAGCTTTTTCCCCGGGCAGCACATGAAAATGGATCTCTTCATTGATCCCATAGAAATCTCCTCGCTGATAAAAATTCTCCCTTTGCTTATAAAGCTTCATCGCTTCAACCTGGGCTTCCCTTACGGTGCTGTCCCGATGGGTTCCCCCTATTCCCAGATGACGGCATGTTGAGGCATACCACCATAAAGACAGGCATTCCTTATTGTCGCTTGAGAGGTCGATATGCAGGTAAATAGGCACATTGCATCCTAAATTGTAGTAATAGAGAGGAACTGCTTTACCCGGCTTGTAGGTTGGATCCTTAAGAACAGCCTTATCCTTCATCAGCGACGCCAGCGGGTCCCACATAAGTTCGAAGCCCCAGTTTTCATCGTAGCTGCCCGGCAAGCCGTATTTATAATATACCGGCGTTGCCCGGGCAAATGATCCTCCAAGAATCATGTCATGCATTTCGATCAGCACCTTTGGGTATTTGGCGTGAATCCTCCTGGCCATTTCCACATTTGCCCGGATATGATCTTCGAACCGGTAAGGCACCGGGTGACCGTGATGCTCATCGCTGCATCCGCCATTCCACCAGTTTCCATCGAACATGAGAAAAACAGCGCCATTATCACAGAGTTCAATCATCCGCTTTTCGGCTTCATCCATATATTGTTTCGATCCCATACATACCAGCGGAGGGGCGACCGGGAATAACCGTTTACCGTATTTTGCAAGTTTCTCAAAAGATAGGGCTTCTTCAGCGGATACCTTTTTATCCTCATAAACTTCTAATTCATCAATCCTTGGATTTCGTTCCGGTGTCCCGAGGATCTCGATCCTCAGCCAGCGTGCCCCGACAGCTGTGAAATTGAGTGTTATCCCTTCTTTTATGGCTTCGCCGGAGTATTCAGTCACCTTGTGCCATTTGCCGCTAGATGAGGCGGAATCGTACTCCGAAGCGACAAGAACCCTCAACTTTGAGATGCCATTCCTGACAACATAAGGCATTGAATGGTCATTTCCGATACAAACCCTTGATATGGTATACACTCCGCCGAGATCGATCTCTGCCCATGCGGATTTCCTGCCGGCTATCCAGCTCTGACAGTCGCCATACCAGCCATCATTAAGCTGGGTTATCGCATAAAGCGGAAGTGCATAGTTGTCGGATAGCGACGAAGCTGCTGCCCTTGCCTCTGGCAACAAAGCCAGATTGCGCCGGTTTTCTCTTACCGCCGGAACTTTAATCTTTTGGATTGTGCCTGCCGGGTCCTTTCGGTATGAACTTTCCGGATAGGTAAATACAGCACTCGGGCCCATAGGGTAACCAACTGACATCCACGTACCAAGGGGGGTGTGCAATGCTACACCAAGGCCAAACCTGGTACGCATATCCGTCATAAATTGCTTGCATGGACCCAGCCATTTTTCTCCCCAAAGTAAAGAGGCAAATTCAGTATCCCAACCCGGATCAAGGTAAATTGCATCACAGGAAAATTTTACTGCATTTCGGGCTTCATTATCAATTATAGCTTTGGTATACTGCTCTTTCCGGTGATCCCAGGCGCCATCCATATCAAAAATCTGGTTCCAGTGAACCGGAGGATTATAGTCGTCAGGGAAACGGCAACCCTCTTTGTCCAGCATATTCCTGTATGCATACATCACTCCTTTATAACCCGATCCGGTGGTCTGGTAGGTTGTAATACCCAGGTCGACGGATTGACCGGGCTCCACACGTGAAAGGGCAGCCGGTTCTTCCATAATCATGCAGGCACCGCCGAAACGCAGGCGGGTCACCTCTTTGTTGTCAATAACAGACAATACACTGAAAAGCATATTTTCCTGGCAGAAACTAAAAATTCCCAGCGTGTACCCTTTGTGTGTCCAGGCCCAGGCCTCCGACCATCTGTGTCGTGATGGAGCAGGATTGACCCATTGTCTTTCATTGGGATGTGGTTCCGAGCCCGCTGTTTTGATTAAATCGGACAAACTGAAATCATGGATAAATTCAGACGGATCATCAGGCCGTTCCCGAAAGGGGACTGCAACCCAGCGGTCATCCGTGAGTTCTTCCGGTACCTTGCCATTCTTGTCTGCAACTGCCAGCGTAAATCCGGCTTCGAAGTCAGGCAGAGCAATTCGCTGAGTGCCATTATTCTTCAGAACGATGTTCTCTGACATGGAGGTGCTGCCCCGAGGCAGTGTGAAGGTGTGTTGAATATCAAGCCCTCCCAGGTTCCCTTTTACTATCAGCTTATCACCTTTTCTGGTGATCTCCGGTTTTCTCAGCTGGTTGGTCGATTTAACCATCTCATGACCTCCAGCATCAGTACGATATACGCAGGGCCCGTCGGCCAGCTTTAGTTTTGAAGCTTTATCGTCGAGAGTGGCAATAATAGTGCTGTCAGATATTCCGAATGTCAATTTGTATCCCTCATTCTCAATGGATATCCTCTGACCAGAGTCTGAAATTCTCTCGGTTGGTTTGTGACATGAAATTGGAATTATGAATAGAAAAGCAATCGGTATCAGCAGGAATCTGTTTGGATACCCCGGTTTAATCAGCTTGTGTTTCATAAATAAATGTATTTAATTTTTTCAATTCACTTGCCCATAATCATCTTAAGGGTAAGTTAGTGTATCAATTGGGAATTTTCAGACCACTCGAGGAGGGAGAAATTTTGCATATTTCGTTGATTCATTGGGGGAAAACGGAAATGACTATATTCAGAAAGAACTTGATGATTTTCTGATCCTGAATCGCCGGGATTATTTGCTGTTAAACTAATTAAGGAATAAACGTGATGTTAATTGTTAACTATTTAAGAGGCCATTGCCAGATGATCCGGGCAGTGCTGGTGTTTTCATTAATCCTGTTTGCAAATTCCTCGACATACGGTCAGGATACCGGTGACTGGGACGAGATCAAAAATGTTCTGTCAGGTTACAAAGGCCTGTATTCCGGTGTCAACAATAATGTCGCAACCTCCGGATTGCCCGACGGACCGCTGCTTGGAAACGGAAAGGTGGGAGTAGTGGGCTCCTGCGATAATACATGGTGCCGATTCTATATTACGACCACAGATTTCTGGACCGGCACACATCTTAATGCAGTACCTCTTCCCATTGGCGGAGTGAATATCATTGCCGGCGGCACTCCGGGAACAGGTGTTCAGCAGGAACAAGACCTGCTGAATGCTGAGATAATCACTAAACTCCCGACAGGTCAGGTTGAAATGCATTCCTGGGTCTCTGCGACGAATAATATGCTGATCAGTGAACTATGGACTAACGGCACAGCGCCTGTGGATATCACAGCCGAAACATGGGTTCACCAGACCAACGCGGCTAAATATCCGGTTTCAAATGGAGTGTCCGGGGGAAAGTCGGGATGGGTAGCGCGTGAAACTGAGAGCGGGAAGGAGATTGACTGGGTATGCCGGGCGGCACTTGCCACAAGAATTATTGGGACCGATTACGTAATGAATACTACCGGAACCAATACTGCCACTGCGAAATTCACATTGCAACCCGGCAAAAAAATATTTATTGTTACGGCTGTGCACTCCGGGAAAAATATTGCTGATCACATAACCGGGTCAGTCGCGGAAGCAACAGAGCAAACGGAGACAACTATCAATACACTTCACCAGGCTCATCTGAACTGGTGGAAGAATTACTGGTTAAAATCCTATGTCAGAACCTATGATCCCCAGCTGGAGCAATACTATTTCGGGGCTCTGTATGAATCGGCATGCGCATACCGGGAAGGAAGCATTTGTCCCGGACTTTTCGGGCCATGGGTAACTACCGACAAACCTAACTGGGATGGCAATTATACCCTCAGCTATAATCACCAGGCCACTGTTGTCGGATTTGCTTCAAGCAACCGGCCTGAATTGCTGTTGCCATACATCCGGCAGCGTTATGATTGGGAACCGGAAGGACGAAGGAGGGCCCGGCGGGGAGATATCAATTTCGTTACAGGCAATCGGTGGGGAACGAAGTTTAAAGATGGCATACCCGGCATATTTGACCCCATTACTCAGGCACCCTGGGGTAATTCGGCCTCCGAGGACCTTTATATGGGCATGTTGTCGGGATCGGTTTGGGGAGCGATACCTCTCATGTGGTATTGTAATTACACACAGGACCAAAATTATCTTAAAAATACCGCTTACCCTTATCTGAAAGGGATAACTGATTTTTGGGAGGCATATCTGGTAAAGATTGACGGGAAGTGGATTATCAAGTATACCGGACACTCGGAGTGGGCAAGCAATGACAGCAACAACACCGCCCTGGACAATGCATTTGTAACGGAATTGTTCAAAAACATGATCCGGTACAGTACTGATCTGAATATTGATGTTGAAAAGCGGTCCCTGTGGCAGGATATAGTGAGAAACATGAAAGAGCTGCCAAAGGGAAACTGGAATGGGCAGTTTGTTTTTAATCTCAGTGATGAGGAAATGCTCAAGGAAGGCTCCTGGCCCGGTCTTGCACTGCTTGCAGGCCATACCACCGCCGTGACCATGAGTTCCGATAACGATCTGATCAAGCGCTTTATATACACGATCGATGCCTATAATTCATGGGAAACCAGCATCAATGCTCCCGGATTTTTGTGGGCTTCTGCTGTTAAGGGCGGTTACCCGGCTCAGAGCCTGCTGGATCGTTTTCAGTTCCTTCTGACCAAAAACATGAGGAGAAATTTTACCGTTCCAAAAGGAGGCCATGGCACGGAAAGCGTTGCCAACCTCGAGTATATAAATTCCTGCATGCTGCAGAGCCAGGAAGGCTTTTTGCGGCTCTTTCCTGCCTGGCCCAGAGAGGAGGCAAAATTTGTCAGACTCAGGGCGCAGGGTGCTTTTCTGGTTTCCGGGAAATTGATCAAAGGAGAGGCTTCTGATATTGAAATATTGAGTGAAAAAGGAAAAGAGTGCGCCGTACTGAATCCCTGGCCGGGTAAATCAGTGTCCATCCTGGATTCAAAAAGCAAGGAGGTTAACCATTCAACATCCGGGAGTAAAATAATTTTTTCAACCAAACCGGGTGAATCCTATACCCTTAAAAATAGCGGTGTTTCCGTTAAACTTCCTTTGACTCCTGATGATAAGACAACTGTCACAATGGGAAATCAGGTATGGATGTCCAAAGATCTGGATGTTAGTGTTTTCAGGAATGGAGATCCGATCCCCGAAATGAAAACGATTGAGGAATGGAGCAAAGCGGGGGTAGATAAAAAACCGGCCTGGTGCTATTGCGAAAATAATTCTGCCGCCGGTGCCCTCCCCGGTAAATTGTATAACGGTTATGCGATACTGGATTCCAGGGGGCTGGCGCCTGAAGGCTACCATGTGGCCACTGATTTCGACTGGGTCCTGTTGGCTTCGTTCCTGGGTGGAAGAGACACAGCAGGGTTGGAAATGAAAAACGTTAAGAGCTTCGGTGCGCAGATGGGTGGTTATCGAAACAGCGACGGAAAATTTTATGGAATGGGGGTGAACGGATACTGGTGGAGCACAACCGTTCTTTTTCAAAACGTTATGTGGAATCTGGTCCTGGATCACAAAAACAGTGTTGTTTTCCGGAACTATTCAAAGCAGCCGGATGGTCTGGCTGTCCGTTGTTTGAGAGATTAACTGATAGGATGAACTGATGGATTGATATAAAAGGTTGACATGAAATACAGGAGTGTAATTATCATTTTATTTCTATGCCTGGCTTGCTCTCAGCAAAAATCAGGCGGCAGAACCGAGATTACGGACACGGAAAAATCAACCCTTCCGGAATGGTTCAGCAACGGGAAGTTCGGAATGTTCATCCACTGGGGACCCTACTCGGTATTGGGTGGTGAATGGAACGGCAAGCGAATTAAACAGGGCGACATTGCTGAATGGATCATGCAGCAGTTTCAGATTCCCGTGGAAGAATACCGTAAGGTTGCTGCTACTTTTAACCCGATACAGTTCAATGCACGGGAATGGGTTGCTCTGGCAAAGAATGCAGGTATGAAATACATCATCATCACCTCAAAGCACCATGATGGATTTGCCATGTTTCATTCAAAGGTAAGTGATTACAATATAGTTGATTATACAAAATTCGGCAGAGATCCACTGAAGGAGCTGTCGGAGGCTTGTGCTGAAGCAGGAATTAAATTCTGCGTGTATTATTCCCACCGCGAGGACTGGGAAAATCCCTACGCATACGGAAATACCTGGGATTTTGATTCTTCACAGACCAATCTTGATAAGATGGATCATCCGGAGTTATTCAGGAAATACCTGGATAACAAAGCTATTCCGCAATTGAAAGAACTGCTGACCAATTATGGCCCGATCGGGATCGTCTGGTTCGACCGGGGGATGTACACTCAGGAGCAGGGAAAGGAATTCGCCGATCTTGTTCATACCCTGCAGCCGAATTGTTTGGTAAACGGTCGGGTGGGGCACTATGATCAGGAGCTGCTTGGCGATTATCAGAGTCTTACCGATAACGGCATGCCGGTTGGGGGAATCGAGGAGGCTTGGGAAACTCCTCAGACACTTAATGATACCTGGGGATTCAGCAAGTTCGACCAGAATTGGAAGTCCCCCAGAGAGATTATCAAAAGGATGGTTGCGATTGTCAGCAAGGGAGGAAATTACCTGTTGAATGTTGGGCCTGACGGGCAAGGTGTGATTCCGGGCCCTTCGGTAAAGATTCTTAAAAGCGTTGGGGACTGGATGAACAGAAACAGTGAAAGTATCTACGGAACCGCTCCCTCCCCCTTTCCGGTGGAGTTTCCATGGGGCTACTGTACCCGAAAGGAAGACCTCCTGTATCTCCATGTATTTGACTGGCCGGGCGATGGAGTGCTGAAGCTGGAGGGACTGAATAACCGGATACAGAGAGCTTATATGCTGACAGATAAGGAAAGGAAACTTAAGCTAAATCAGGATAAAGGGGGTGCCTGTCTGATCTCTTTACCTGAATCCAGGCCCGACACGATCAATTCCGTAGTGGTGTTGCAAATCGCCGGACCGCCTGATATCGATCCTCTTGTGGTTCAGCAAAATGGAGATGAGCCGGTTCTTCTGGATTTTCTGACCGCTTCCACCCGTGGGAAAGCGGTTAAACGATTCAACCGTAAAGGGGAAGAGGGCCAGTTCCACATTTCGAAAATGGAAGGACCGGATGATGTGATCGAATGGCATGTGAATATGGCAAATCCGGGAATGTATGATGTTTCCATCACCTATGCAGCTATACCCGGTTGGGAAAATTGCAGTTACAAGGTTGGTGCCGGAAAGGAACAGGTCACAGGTGTGGTAAAATCCAGTCCGGGTTGGTATGAATACAAAACGGAAAAAATCGGGCAGCTGCGTGTATCTGAAAAAGGAGAGATCCTCTTCCGGCTATATCCTGAACATCAGCTTGATCATTACCTGATGTATTTCAGGTCATTACAATTGGTTGCGATTAATTGATAAACAATAAATTACTCCATAATGAAAACCCTTTCAGTTCTGGTCCTACTGATTATTTCAAGTTTCAGTGTATTTACGCAGGAAACACCTCAGATGCCAAAAGTAATACCTGATACCTGGCTTACTTACCATCTGGCGCACCCCGGACCCGGTATAGCTGAACCCGGCGATCCCAACTGCGCTTTTTATTATAAAGGCCGGTATCATCTGCACTATATTTATAGGAATAAGGATGGGTTCTCATTTGCGCATGTTTCCAGTACCGATATGGTGAACTGGAAATGGCATCCGACGGTATTGACCCCAACTTTTACCGGTCATGGAATGTACAGCGGAACCGGATTTTTTACAAAAGAAGGGCAGCCGGCCATTATTTATCATGGGGAGGGATCAAAAAAGAATCATATCTCCTTTGCGCTGGATGATAACCTGGATGAATGGACCAAGCCGATGCCGGTGGAGCCGAAGACAGCATCGGGTGAGGATGAAAAAACGAGGCAATGGGATCCGGACTGCTGGCTGAATGGCGACACTTATTATGCCATATCCGGAGGGGCTCCTCCCCATCTGATAAAATCCGGAGACCTGAAAAACTGGACGTCGCTGGGCCTGCTGTTTCATGAGGATACGCCGGATCTGGGTGTGAGCCGGGATGAAGATGTTTCCTGTCCGAATATGTTTAAAATCGGAAATAAATGGATGCTGTTGTGTATCAGTCACAAATTGTGCTGCCGCTATTATATCGGGGATTTTAAGGATGAAAAGTACCTGCCCGGATTTCATGCGAATATGTATTGGGGAGGCATGGAATTCTTTGCCCCGGAATCTTTACTGACAAAGGATGGACGCCGGGTGATGTGGGCCTGGTGCATATCTGAAGGAGTTCAGAGTGGCATCCAGTCTTTACCCAGGGAACTCAC
>CAILAQ010000167.1 GCA_903832165.1 uncultured Bacteroidota bacterium
CAGGTATCTTCGGAGAAATCCCTTGACCGCCTGAAATCCGGTGATTCACTTATAAGTGAATCGGCTGATTTAAAAGGTGTGGTGAAATTTGACCCGGCCACCGGCAGGATCAATCTTTTTGTTACCGGCAAAGCAAGGATAATCCCGATACAAATAAATAAGGTATCGGTAATAAAAGAAACTTCCACCCAGGCGGTCAATGAAAGTTCATCGGGATCTGTTAATGGCAAAAAGATTGAGGACATCAAGGTTGTCGTAAATGGAGCCGGTGCTGCTGCTGTTTCCTGCATCAAGCTTTATATCTCTTTGGGTGTCAAGAAAGAGAATGTGATCATGGTTGACAGCAAGGGGGTACTGAATCGTAAGCGTACCGACCTTAACTCGTCAAAATTGGCATTTGTTACTGACAGGGATGTTAATACGTTAGCTGAAGCATTTGTTGGAGCCGATGTATTTCTGGGTCTTTCAGTGGCGAATGTTGTCAACCAGGACATGGTACGTTCCATGTCTGAAGATCCCATAGTTTTTGCAATGGCAAATCCGAATCCGGAGATTCCATATGACGATGCCATGGCAAGCCGTGAGGATATTATTTTTGCCACAGGTCGCTCAGATTACCCAAACCAGATAAATAACGTTCTTGGTTTTCCTTTCATTTTCAGGGGTGCTTTGGATGTCAGGGCTTCCATGATTAACGAGCCTATGAAGATTGCTGCTGCTCTCGCGCTGGCAAAGCTGGCTAAAGAGGACGTTCCGGAAATGGTTAACCTGGCATACAATATGCAGAATCTCAAATTCGGCAAGGAATACCTGATTCCCAAACCGCTTGACCCCCGCTTAATCACCACTATTGCGCCGGCTGTTGCCCAGGCAGCTATGGACTCTGGTGTAGCCAGGAAGCCTATAGCTGATATGAACGCCTACATACTGGAACTTCAGAAACGCATGGGCTTGGATAATAAGTTAATCAGGGCCATTACCGACCGTGCACAGGGGGATCCAAAACGGGTTATTTTCGGTCAGGCTGAAAACCTCAATGTACTCAAGGCTGTTCAGGCAGTTAAACATGATGGTATTGCCAAACCGATTCTGCTCGGGAATATCAGTAAAATTAAAAAGATCATCAGAGACCTTGACCTCGATCTGGAAGATATCCCAATCATTAATCCAAGATCTGACGATGAATCCAGCAGGATTGAACTCTTTGCCGAGGAGTTCGTGAAGAATCGCAAGAGAAAGGGCATAACCTTTGATGAGGCACAGGAATTGATGCAAAACCAGTCCTATTTCGGTTCCATGATGGTTCAGACAGGCATGGCAGATGCGTTCCTTTCCGGCACGAGCTCCAAGTATGCTTATACAATAAAGCCTGCTATCGAATGTGTAGGCGTCAGACCGGTTCTCGGGCATATAGCAGGAATGTACATTCTTATGACAAAGAAAGGTCCTTTCTTCTTCGCAGATACCACTGTCAATAAGGAGCCGGATGCTCAGGCGCTTGTGGATACAACACTTCTTGCTGCAGAGCAGATCAGGAAATTCAATGTTGAACCAAAAATAGCCCTGGTATCTTATTCCAACTTCGGAACCCAGCGGGAGGGCTCGCCAACTAAGGTGGCGGCTGCTGTCAGAATCCTTCATGAGAAGTATCCCGACCTGATTGTTGACGGGGAGATGCAGGCAAACTTTGCACTGAATAAGGAAATCCGGATGAAAAAATTCCCATTCTCCAAACTTGCA
>CAILAQ010000168.1 GCA_903832165.1 uncultured Bacteroidota bacterium
AGCTCTTTTTTAATTAGTGAGCGAAGCGAACCTTTTAGCGACCGGAGGGAGCCTGTTAGCGAGCGTTAGCGAGCCTGTTAGTGAACGAAGTGAACCTGTTAGTGAACGAAGTGAACAAATATGTGATAATCGTTGCGGGTGGTAAAGGTGAGCGAATGCGCTCTTCTGTGCCTAAGCAGTTCCTGTTGTTAGCCGGCAAGCCCGTGCTGATGCATACCATTCTGGCATTTCACAGGACTTATCCGGATATGCGCATTGTTGTTGTACTGCCTGCTGATCAGCTGGATGCCTGGGCCGATCTGTGCCTGAAATTCCAATTCGATGTGCCGCTCAAAGTGGTTACCGGCGGTAGCAATCGCTTTCAGTCAGTGAGGAACGGTCTCGATGCTATTTCCGGTGAAGGGCTGGTGGCAGTTCACGATGGGGTGCGACCGCTGATCCTTCCGGAAACCATCTGTCATTTGTTTACTGAGGCGGAAACGCATTCCAATGCAATACCTACCCTAACGCCAAAAGATTCCGTACGCTTGGATTTTGAGCAGGGGAACCGGGTGATCGACCGCAACTTTGTGAAATTAATTCAGACCCCTCAGGTATTTCAACTCAATAAATTGAAGGCTGCATACGTTCAGGAGTATGAAGAAGCGTTTACCGATGATGCCACGGTATGGGAGAAAGCTGGCAATAAGGTATATCTAACTGATGGACAAGTGGATAATATCAAAATTACCGGGCCGGAAGACCTTATTATTGCTGAGGCAATAACAAAGATGAGATTCGAATTGAGAATTTCGAATTACGAAGTTTGAGATTCAAGTGTGCACGAAGTTGAGCCTTTTGCAGAGTTCCGTGGACCTCTTAAAAGTAAAGTGTCACTTCTACCGGGTTAAGATCTTTAAATAATCTCTGTGTTACTCCATGTTCTCAGTGCCTCCGTGTTTAGTCTTTATTTCTAAAAATTTATGATGAAAAAAGCACTTTTGGTATTGTTCCTGACCGCCTGCTCTAGCGGGCTGTTTGCACAAAAAACCCTCTGGACAACAGGCAATGCGCGTACTCTGGCAAAGGGGCAGCAGGAGTTCGGAATTATACAGCCTTTTCAGATCGGAATTACTGATAAACTGGAGGCTTCATTCAGTCCGCTCGCTGGCCTCTCGCTGGTGCCCAACGTTTCTTTCAAGTATAGATATAACAGCGGTCCCTGGTTAATCGCCACCCAGCATTCGTACATGATGCCATCGATGCTCCTCCACAGTATGCAGGATAGTCTTTTTACCAATATTATCAAGCGCGATACACTCACTTTTGCCGATTCCCTGAGGATCCCCTATGTATTTACCTTCCGCAATCAGGTGCTGGTTACCAGGAAAATAGGGGAGGAAACTCTCATCACCGGTAAGGCAGGGTTCGAATTCAGCCTTAAAACCAAGGGCGATTCCCTCCCCCCGCTCACCTATCCGCAGTTCTACCTGCCTTCAACTACCCTCAATAATAAAGTGGTTTGGTTTACCGGTGTGCGTGTCGACGGAAATATCATCAATGACTATAATTATATGGCCGAGGTGGATTTTGTTTCGTCGGGCTTCGATGTGGCGCACTGGGCCATCGAACATAAAGGTTATTTTATCTGGAACAAAAGCGTAAATTTTGCCGCACTCATCGGTTATAAAATGAGTTATGGCACTTACCCCAATCCCGGAAACAATCCCATATCCAACCAGGGACGGTTCTTTATCTTTCCAGTAGCCGACCTGATCTGGAAACTCAATATCAAGAGAGAACCGGCCAAGGACCTTTTCAGGGTCAGACAATAAAAATCAAAAAACTATAAAAACTTTCTAAACTTTTTAAGTTTCCTATTGTTATATAGTTTACTTTTGCGAAGCATCTGTAAACAATAGCATATGGACGAGAAGCATGGAAATTTTTTATTGAGGGTTTACGAACTGTATAACAAGTTCGGAATCAAGAGCGTAACCATGGACGATGTATCGCGCGAGCTGGGTATGTCGAAGAAAACACTTTACGAATGCATTGAGGACAAAGCTGATCTGGTTAAACTGGTGATGGAAATGGTTTTCCGTTTCCATGGCGAAAAGCTCAACGAGATCACTACTCAGGGAATCAATGCCATCGAAGAGATTTTCGAGGTTAACCGCTACATGACCAAAATGGTGAAGGAACAAAACCCCACCCTGGTCTACGACATGCAGAAATACTACCCTGAACTTTACGGAACACTTATGCAGGAGCAGCGACGCCGCATGCATGAGGCCATCAGGTCAAATCTGATAAAAGGGATTGAGGAGGGATTGTACCGCAGTGAGATGAATGTTGAGATTATCTCGAAACTCCATATGACCCGGATGGAATACAGCCATCGGCAGGACAACAATTATCAGCTCAGCGACATAGACTCACGCGAAGTGATGCAGGAGATCTTCATTTACCACCTCCATGGCATTGCCAACGAGAAAGGCATCAAATTTTTAAATGAAAAATTAAAATCTGACTGGAAATGATAAAACCAATTAAAATCAGCTTTGTATTGCTCCTTGCACTGATGCTCTCCGGAACAGCGAAAGCACAGACGCAGGAATTTACACTTAAGCAGGCCCAGGATTATGCAGTCCTGCATAATTTTCAGGCCAAGAATGCGGTGATCGACATCGAAATAGCTGTAAAGAAAATCAAGGAATCCCTGGCTTCCGGTTTGCCCCAGGCTCAGGCGAGCATCGGGTATACTAATTTCATCAACCTGGCTACCCAGCTGATTCCGGCAGAGTTCTTCGGCGGGAAGAAGGGGGAGTTCATGGAAGTCCAATTTGGTACAAAAAACAATGCCAACGCTCAGGTTCAACTCAGTCAGCTTATCTACAGCGGCTCGTATTTCGTGGGACTGAAAATGTCGAAGATAGCCCAGGAAATGACGCATCTGCAGATGGAAAAAGTACAGATGGATGTGAAACAGGCCATCGCATCCTCGTACATTCTTTGCCTGGTAGCAGAGAAAAACCAGGAACTGATGAAGGAAACCATCACTACGATGGAAGCCCTGGTTAAAGACTCGAAGGCCCTGATGGATAAGGGATTCATGCAGGAAACCGACGTGGACAAGCTCAGCTTGCTCCTGGCCGATCTGAAAACCAACCAGCTGAATGCTGCCAACCAGATCAGGAACGCCTACTCTCTGCTGAAATTCAACATGGGACTTACCATAACCGACGAGATCAAACTCACGGAAAATCTGGATGTTCTGTTGCTGGCTACTGATCCTGAAGGATTACTCGCACAGAAGTTCAATCAATCAGAAAATGTTACTGCCAGATTAATGGAAGCTCAAACAGGATTATCAAGACTTCAGATAAAACTGGCACAAACCGAATATCAGCCTGTTGTATCGGCTTTCCTCTCGCAGACCGAAAATGCCCAGAGAAATGCTTTTTCATTCTTCGATACCAAGGAAAAATGGTATGCCACATCGATTTTCGGGGTGAACATTGCTGTTCCGATCTTCAGTTCGGGCAAGCGCTATTATAAAGTACAGGGTGCTAACCTGGATTATGAAAAATCACTGAATACCAAACGTCAGGTCAACGAAAGCCTCGCTTTGGGCGCACTCACGGCCAAAAACAATTTCCAGGTTTCTGTAGAGACTTTCCGCAATAAGCGCGACAATTTCGAGCTGGCAAAGAAGATCTACACAAAGGACCAGATCCGTTATAAATCCGGAGTAGCCTCCACTACCGATCTGAATCAGACTTACAATTCACTGCTTCAGGCACAGGGCACTTACCTGGGATCCATAATGGACCTTTTCACGAAGAAATTTGAGTTACAGAAAGCCTATAATCAATTGTGACAAGTGACGGGTTACAAGTGACTTTAACTTATCACTTGTCACCAGTCACCTGTCACCAGTCACAAAAAAATAAACACAGAGCATAATATGAAAAACGTAATTATTCCAATAGTAGCAATGATCGTCATGGCGGCGTCATGCAGCCACGAGCGGACTGCAGAAAAGATAAACGCAGATTTAGTGAAAACACGGAAGCAGATCACGGCTTTAACAGTAAAGCAAACTGCGTTAGAGGCAGAACTTGCTATTAAGCAACCTGTTAAGGAAGAAAAAATCACAAAGGTCGTTGTGGAGACTGTTAAGAAGATCAACTTTACTGATTATATCCAGTCGAACGGCATGGTTGAAGCGGTTAAAGCTGCATCAATCAGTCCGGAAATGGGCGGTAAGATCGCATCGATTCCGGTTAAGGTTGGCCAGCAAGTAAAAAAAGGCCAGCTGTTAATGGTTCTCGATTCAAAAGTTATGGAAAGCGGCCTGGTAGAGCTTCAAAAGGGATTGGAAATGGTGGTAACCACCTACAACAAGCAAAAGGAATTATGGGATCAGGGAGTAGGTTCCGAAATGCAGTATTTGCAAATCAAGAACAGCAAAGAATCTCTGGAAAGCAAATTGGCGACCATTAAATCGCAGATTGAACTCACCAAGATCTATGCACCGTTTGATGGCAGGATTGAGAAACTTGCCATGAAAGTTGGTGAGCTTGCCTCCCCCGGACGTGGAATTGTTGATGTGGTAAACCTGTCGAGCCTGTACGTGAACACCGAGGTATCTGAAGCTTTTATGCAGACAGTTAACAAGGGTGATTCTGTAGCTGTTGATTTTCCGAACCTCCCGGGAGTTACCAGAAATATTCCTGTTGCCTATAAAGGAGATGTGATCAATCCCCAGAGCCGGACTTTCACCGTTCGCGTTGAAATTCCGAACAAAGGCCAGGAGATAAAACCCAACATGCTGGCTAACATGAAATTACGTGTAATAAATCTTCCGGATGCAGTAGTTGTCCCAACTGCTTTGATCCGCCAGGATGTGGAAGGCTCCTATGTCTTTATGGTTGAAACATCAGGTGCAGCCAAGGCTCATAAAGTATATCTGAAAACCGGCAGTTCCGATGGCAATATGACGGTCATAGAAAGCGGGTTGATCGGAGGCGAAATGATTATCAGCCAGGGCTATAACCATGTGAAAGAGGGCGGCCTGGTTTCCTGGAATTAATAGTAACAGAACTGAAAAAATCAGATGGAAAATCAAGATAAACTGCTGATCAGGGATTTTAAACTAACTACCCTGGCGCTGAAAAACAAGAGCACGGTATATCTGCTGGCTGTTATGCTGCTGATATTCGGTGTCATCTCTTATGTGACCATGCCTAAGGAGCTTTTTCCGGAAATCAATTTCCCGACAGTATTCGTACAAACGGTGTATCCGGGAAACTCGCCTGAAGATATTGAGAATCTGATTACCCGGCCGCTTGAGAATGAGCTGCAAACGGTAAAGGGGATTAAAACTCTTAAATCCAATTCATTACAGGATTTTTCGATGATCTTTGTTGAGTTTCAGACCAGCGTCGACATCAAATCAGCCCTGTTGGATGTAAAGGATGCCATGGATAAGGCAAAGAGCAAGCTTCCAAAGGACCTGATGATTCCTTCCACGGCCATGAACTTTGATTTTAATTCGCTGCCAATCCTCAATGTGAATATTTCCGGCGATTATTCGCTTACCCAGCTGAAGGATTACGCTGAATATCTGAAAGATGAAATTGAGCGGATCAATGAAGTCTCCAAGGTTGACATCACCGGCGTTGATGACCGCAAGATTCTGGTTGAGGTTGATCTTCCGAAAATGGAAGCTATGGGGATCGGGTTCAGCACTGTCGAAAACGTGATGCGCATGGAAAACATGTCGATGTCGGGTGGTGAGATCAAGATCGGGAAAACCCGCCGCACTGTTCGTACGGTGGGTGAATTTAAAACGATTGATGACATCCGGAACATTGTTGTCCGCCAGGATCCTGCCAATACTGTATACCTGAAGGATATAGCCACTGTGAAAGATGGTTTCGGAGATAAGAAATCCTATGCGCGCCTGGATGGACGACCCGTAGTTACGTTGAATGTGGTAAAGAAATCGGGTGAAAACCTGATCTCCGCCACTCAATCAACTTTTTTAGCCATCGATGCAGCCAAAAAAGACGGATCGGTGCCTGCAGATTTGCGCGTTGATTATACCATGGACCAGTCGCAGTCGATCAAGCGGCAGCTGGGTGAGTTGGAGAACAGCATTGTGATGGGGATTATCCTCGTAATAACTGTTCTGTTCCTGTTCCTCGGACTCCGAAATGCCCTGATCGTAGGGCTGGCCATACCGATGTCGCTTCTGATGACCTTTGTGTTCCTTACTTTGCAGGGGGCGCAGATTAATATGATTGTACTGTTTTCACTGATCCTGGCACTGGGGATGCTTGTGGATGATGCGATTGTGGTGATGGAGGTCATCACGCGATTCCGGGAGAAAGGATATTCCAGGTTCGATGCGTCGCGACTGGCGGTCGGGGAGATTGCCATCCCGGTAATCACTTCCACGCTTACGACCGTTGTTGCTTTCCTCCCCCTGATTTTCTGGGGCGGCATGATGGGTGAATTCATGAAATACATGCCAATCACGCTGATGGTGGTACTTGGCGCTTCGCTATTGGTGGCATTGGTTTTTGTACCGGTGTTCACCGGGTCATTTGAATCGCACGACCACAATAAACCGCACAGCAGCAGGCGCATTTATATCTCTGCTGCCGTTTTTGCCGCTGTTGCCGCGCTGTTTTATATCACCGGAATTTACTGGATCGCCAACCTGCTTGCCCTGATGGTGATGCTGATGGTTATGCATCAGTTGTTCATGAAACAGGTTGCCTATTGGTTCAGCGAAGTTCTGATGGTGAAATTCGAGAATTTCTACCTGCGCTTTATCCGTTTCAGCCTGAATAAGAGCCGTCCGGCCTGGCTTCTCACCGGAACAATGGTTCTTTTGATATTAACCATGATGCTCTTTGGAGCCCGTCATGGGGAAACACGACTTTTCCCGAATGGTGAACCCCCGATG
>CAILAQ010000169.1 GCA_903832165.1 uncultured Bacteroidota bacterium
CAGCCACAAGGTGTGAGGTGGTCACCTTCATCAGTCCGAGATCAAAGAGAACATTGCTGTCACCGATCCAGGGTATAAGCACTCCGGAAAACTTGCTGAATGCCATGGCTATTGCAGCGATGCTGCCGGCCTGTATTACGGTGAAAAGTGTCCAGCCATAAAGAAAACCGACAAGAGGGTTGTAAGCTTCGCGCAAATAAATGTACTGTCCCCCGGCCTTTGGCATCATCGATGCAAGCTCGCCGTAGGTCATAGCAGCGAAAATGGTCATGAGCCCGGTAATCACCCAGGCCAGCAACATCCATCCCGGCGAGCCCAGGGTACGAGCCATATCTGCAGTGACAATAAAAATCCCGGATCCGATCATGGACCCGACAACGATAGCCGTTGAATCTATCAGGTTCAGGCTGCGCTTAAACGATTTCCCGGTTTCAACATCCATTGGAGCTGATTCTATTTATTATGTGCTTTTACGAAGGACCTAAAATACTAAATAAGTCATCCGAAGTATATGCCGCGAGAGAATTGGTATTGGGAGGAAAACCCCCAGACTGAAGTCCGGAGTTATTCATAAGATTGCTTTGAGGGTGGCAGATTCCTGATTCCCCAGTCAGTTGGTTTATCTGTCATGTTAAGATGGATGGTGCCTCCATCTTTAATATCAGCATGTCTGAACCAGTTTTGATCCAGTGGATTTCCGTTTAAATCAGCCGATCCGATATAAATGTTCTTCTCTGAGAAATTCTCAGCAATGATGACCAATGATTTCCCATTACCCAAACTAATTGACGAACGGCTGAATTTTGGTGTACCTATCAGGTAAATATCCTGCCCTGCCACCGGAAAAAATCCCATCATCTGGAAAGCATACCATGACGACATGGCCCCGGAATCATCGTTGCCCGGCAATCCGGCGGGCTTGTCGGAATATTGGGTTTTCAGCAGACGAGTTACCGTTTCAGCAGTTTTATCAGGCCGACCTGCATAATTATACAGGCAGGGGGTAAGAAAACCAGGCTCGTTCGACATCTGGAAATAGTTTTTACCAAAGAAAATGTCCAGTCGGGCCACGAAAGCATCCCTACCGCCGCATTTCTCGATCAGTCTTTTCATATCCTGTGGCACATAGAATGAATATTCCCAGGATTGGCTCTCATAGAAAAAATCCATCCAGCTGCCACCTGACAGGGGAGTAAAGGGTTCCTTTACCAGATATTTTTCGGGAATCTGATTGTATGGAATCAGTCCCAATTCACGCGGTGGGGTTTCGGTATACCACGACCATTCCTTGTTGCGAAAGCCCTCGTCCCAATCACCGTTCGCCTTCCGGGGCATGATAAATCCAGTGGCCCCATTGTTTTCAACTGGTTTCCAGAGATTTTCCCAATTGCCGGCGCGCTTTGCATACTTCTGATAATCGGCCTCTTTGCCCATTTTTTTTGCGACCAGCGCGATGGCCCAGTCGTTGGCAGCATACTCCACTGTTCGCGAACCAGCTCTTTCGAAATCAGTCGATACATATCCAATGCTATTGTAATCCTTCAGGCCACCACGACCCACCA
>CAILAQ010000170.1 GCA_903832165.1 uncultured Bacteroidota bacterium
ACTCCGGTGCCTGATCCCAGGCTGGCAAGAGTTGGTTCATCAACCCTGGCACTGGCAGCTGGCAAGGACGATAAGACCATCATCATAGCCGATCCTAAGTTTTTCAACCAAATGAAAAACAACACATTGCACTGTGTTGTGGTCGGGAACGAATTGATCCGTTACAAGGAAGTCTCCTCCTCCGCACCCTGGCAATTGAAGGATTGTGAGCGCGGGGCATACGGCACCCTTGCTATTGCCCATGAAGCCGGCGCTGATATTGGCAAGTTGATGGATCATGGTTATCAGACATTTCTTACGAACAATGACTTGTCCATGGAGATGTCGACCTGCTTAGCTGACTTCTTCAATTTCACAGGATGCCGGCAAATTTCGTTCGACGGACTTGAAGGCAACTGGTCGACCGGGATGGGTCAATACGGTCAGCAGCGATTTACGCAGAACTGGTATGACCATCTGAAACCTGAGCTCAAGGGACAGGTTATTACCGATGCCAGTACGCCGGGCCATTATTTCTGGCACATGTATACCAGGATGAACTGGGGAGAGCCATGGTATGCAGGATTCAGGGAAAGTCAGACACAATACAGGTTACTCAATCAACTTTATTTTCAGCGTAACCTGATGCCTTCGATGCTGGGATGGTTCAGGATGACTGCAGAAACAAGCCTGGAGGATATCGAATGGTTACTCGCGCGATCGGCCGGATTTAATGCAGGATATGCGCTGGTTACCTCGCTGGCTGCTGTTGAAAAAAACGGATTCAGCGAAAAGATACTCTCCTCATTAAAGGAATGGGAGCGGGCCAGGATGGCCGGTGTTTTTCCTGCTGAGGCAAAAGCCAGGATGCAGAATATCAAGAACGAATTTCACCTTGAGCAAAACGGTGTGAATAAATGGAATTTATATCCGTACACCACCTGGCGGGCAGAATACAAACCAGGTACTGATCCGGTTAAAGTTGAGATAAATAATGAAAATCCTGACCAGCCGCTTCAGTTCGTTCTTACTTCAGGACCAGAAAATTCAGCGATGGGAATTACTTTCCGTTTTGATGGTGGCCGAAAGGTCAGGATTCCGCTTGAATTACCTGCCAATCATTATCTTAAGTATGCCGGAGGGAGCTATATATATCTGTATGATGCTACCTGGCAGCTTGTTAGTACAGGCCAGCTCATTCAGAGTGACATTACCCTGACCCAGGGAAAGCACAAAGTGGAATTTGAGGCGATTTTCACTAATGCCGGACCAAAACAGGGAATCAAGATTGAAATGAAAACGGCCGGACTGCCGTATGCCCTTTCCTTATGACAGAACAGAACTGGGATAACCTGCTGAGCCTGATCCGTGGCGACCTTTTAACGCAGGTTCCGACAGGTTTTATCATAGATTGTCCATGGCTGCCAAACTGGGCAGGGGTTTCCATGATTGATTTTTTTACAAACGATGAGGCCTGGTTTCAGTGTCACTGGCGCGCGGCAGAAACATTTCCCGAAATCATGTTCCTGCCAGGTTACTGGTCGGAGTTCGGGATGTGCACAGAGCCATCAGCCTTTGGGGCCAGGTGCAGTTTTCCTGAAAATGAGTTTCCGCATGCACATCGGGTCATACACTTAAATGAAGAAATTGACCGCCTGATAAAACCCAATCCAAAAACTGACGGGTTACTGCCGTTTATGCTCAAGAGGCTGGTGAAATTCAGGTCGCGGATTGAGAAAACCGGACAGAATTTACGATTTTCCGTATCGCGCGGTCCATTAAATATTGCCTCCTACCTGATGGGGACCACGGAGTTCCTGATGCTTATCATGATGGAGACTGAAAGGGCACACCGCCTGATCCGGCTGATCACTGACTTTCTTATCGAATGGCACGACCTGCAAAAGAAAACCATTGACAGCATTGATGGGATTTTTATGCTGGATGACCTTATCGGATTTATGAGCCGCGATCAGTTTAAAGAATTCGGGCTACCCTATTTTAAGGAATTATACGACAGGCCGCTTTCGGTAAAATTCCTTCACAACGATGCCCCATGCCGGGAGTCTGCACCCCTTTTGGGTGATATGGGAGTTAACCTTTTTAATATGGGCATTGATGTCCCTCTCAACGAACTCAAAATCCTCACCGGCAATAATATAACGTTGATGGGAAATCTTCCTCCGCGTGATGTTCTCGCTGCCGGAACCCCGTATGAAGTGGAGAAAGCCGCCTCGGTTATGATATCCGGCCTACAGAATAGCCGTCATATTCTGGCATCCTGCGGAGGAGG
>CAILAQ010000171.1 GCA_903832165.1 uncultured Bacteroidota bacterium
AACTTCTTTGGGGGTCATAAACCGCCATTTTCCGCGTGCAAGTGTTTTCTTGGTTAAGCCGGCGAAGTAAACGCGGTCAAGTTTAATGATCTCAAGACCAAGTTGTTCAAACATCCGTCGGACAATCCTGTTCTTCCCGGAGTGGATTTCAACGGCCAGATCTTTCTTTGACATCGGATCGATGAACGTCACCGAATCCATTTTCATGACGCCATCTTCCAGTTCAATGCCATTCAGCATGGAATTCATCATTTCTTCAGTCACATTCTGAGCTGTTCTGACTTCATAAACCTTTTTGATCTTATATTTCGGGTGGGTCAGTTTGCTTGCCAGATCACCGTCATTTGTAAGGAGAAGCACCCCTGTTGTATTTCTGTCGAGGCGACCAACCGGGAAGACCCTCTCTGAAGTGGCATTCTGCATCAGATCAAGAACGGTGCGGCGGCCTTCAGGATCGTCGGTAGTAGTGAGGGTATCTTTTGGTTTGTTGAGCAGAATATAAACCTTACGCTCGTTTTTTATCGTTTTGCCATTGACTTTGACGGTGTCGCCAGGATTTACCTGAATGCCCATTTCGGTCGCTTTTACGCCATTTACTTCGACTACTCCACGGCTTATCAGCTCATCTGCATCGCGTCTGGAGCATATTCCAGAGGAGGCAATATAACGGTTAAGACGAACTTTTTCATGCCTGTCGGGCTTGTTTACACTGATTGGTCTCCTGTTCACTTTCCTTAAATTATTGAGTTTGCAAAGGTTGGCAAAAAATCGTTGCCCATTGCAAAGTTATCACGAAAACTCAATACCTTGCCGGTTCGACCATCAACTTATGACACTTATAAAATCAATTTCAGGTATACGGGGCACTATTGGAGGCCGCCCCGGTGAGGGGTTAACCCCTTTGGACATTGTTAAGTTTACGGCAGCTTTCGGAACCTGGGCTTTGCACCAGGGCCGTGTTTCGGGCAAACGACCTTCGATGGTTGTGGGCCGGGATGCCAGGATATCGGGTAAACTTGTTGATTCCATTGTGTGTTCAACACTTAATGCGCTGGGAATTGATGTGGTGAATGCTGGGCTGGCTACCACTCCGACCGTTGAGATGGCGGTGCCCTATTGTCAGGCAATAGCAGGTATTATTCTCACCGCCAGCCATAACCCGGGACAATGGAATGCGCTGAAGCTGCTGAATCGCGACGGGGAATTTATCTCAGGAAAAGAAGGAGAAGATGTTCTTGTTCTCGCTGCGCAGGAAATGTTTGAGTTTGTTCCGGCTGACAGCCTGGGCCAAACGATAAAAAAGGACTTTCTGGATTATCATATCAGCAAGGTATTGGAATTGAAAGAGGTAGATCGAGCTGCAATTGCCCGTGCCGGATTAACCGTTGTTGTCGATGCAGTTAATTCCGTGGGCGGTATCGCGATGCCGGCCTTGCTAAGCTCTCTTGGGGTGAAAAAAGTGATTTGCGTAAACTGCACTCCGGATGGGAGATTTGCACATAACCCTGAACCACTTCCGGAGCATCTTGTCCTGCTGTCTGATGAGGTTGTTAAAAATAAGGCGCATATGGGTATTGCGGTGGATCCGGATGTTGACAGGCTGGCGCTGGTGAACGAGGACGGCAGTTTCTTCGGTGAGGAGTACACGCTGGTAGCTGTAGCTGACTATATATATTATCAAAGAAGACAGGCAATACCGTTTCAAACCTGTCATCGAGCAGGGCACTGAGGATTATAACTGAAAAGCACGGAGGGACTTACCTGGCAACACCGGTTGGAGAGGTTCACGTGGTCACTGGAATGAAGGAAACGCATGCGGTAATTGGCGGCGAGGGAAATGGGGGGATTATCTACCCGGCACTTCATTACGGCCGGGATGCTTTAGTTGGCATCGCCCTTTTTCTATCACATTTTGCGTCAAAGGGTAAGACAATGACTGCCCTCAGGAGTGATTATCCGGTATTTGCAATGGCCAAAAAGAAGATTGATCTTCCCGCAGGTACTGATGTTGGACGCATTTTAACCATTATCGAAAAGAAATATGGAAATTATCCGGTAATTACGTCTGACGGGTTAAAAATTGAATTTCCGGGAGGGTGGGTTCATTTGCGCAAGTCTAATACTGAGGCTATCATTCGGGTGTATACAGAAGCTGGTTCAACTGTTGAAGCTGATGAGCTGGGGACCCGCTTTGTTCACGAAGTGCTTGATTTTGTTAAGAATTGTTAAAAAACCCTAATTGCCGGGGTAATCTTCTTTCTTCCCGTTCCGATGGATTAAGTTTGTAGTCAGAAAAATATTTTCAACAATCTTAATATCCCATTGGTTATGAAAAGGCGCTGGGTCTTTGTGGTAATTCTTGTCGTGGTTCTGGCCTTCATTGTCATCTATAGCGCCACCCGAAAGGACAAGACAGTAATGCTTAAAGCGAAAGTTGAAGCAGGTAAATTTGATGTCATTGTCAGTACAACAGGTGAGCTTCAGGCATTGAATTCAGTTGATATCAGAGGTCCCGAGGGATTGAGGGATGCCAGGGTGCACAATGTAAAGCTTGTTGACCTGATTCCTGAAGGAAGCGTTGTGAAGGCGGGCGATTATATTGCAAGTCTTGATAAAACAGAAGCTACAACCTCCCTGCAAAGTATGGAAGATCAGATTGAACGGGATGAAGCATCTCTGCGTCAGACCCAGCTTGATACCACCATGAGTTTACGCGATTACAGGAATCAGATAAAAGATCTAGAGTATGCTCTGGAAGAAAAGCAAATCATTCTGGATCAGTCAAAATTTGAGCCGCCGGCAACAATCCGACAGGCTGAAATGAATCTCGATAAGGCTAAAAGGGCTTATGAACAGGCCAAAACCAATTATTCTTTACGTAAGGAACAGTCGGAAGCCTCCATGGTTAAAGCGGAAATCAATCTGAAGCGCCAGTACCAGCAACGAAATGAGATAGTAAAAGTGCTTGACCAGTTTATAGTCTATGCTCCACAGCCGGGAATGGTTATATACAAAAAGGAGTGGGGAGGCGCCAAACGTAAAGTCGGCTCACAAATCTCAGCATGGGATCCTGTTGTTGCCACCCTTCCTGACTTGTCGAAAATGGTGTCAAAAACATATGTTAACGAAATTGATATCAGTAAGATTGCTGTTGGACAGGAAGTAACCATCGGAGTAGATGCATTTCCGGATATGCATTATACCGGAAAAGTTACCGAGGTTGCCAACGTCGGAGAACAATGGCCGAATTCAGATGCCAAAGTTTTTGAAGTACTGGTTTTGCTGATCGAAAGTGATACCACCCTTCGCCCGGCGATGACCACGGTAACTCAGATCCGAACGAATACCTATGATAACGTAAGGTTTCTGCCCCTTGAGGCCGTGCATTCCAGCGATTCCATGTCGTATGTTTACAACGTATCCGCAAAAGTGCGCCAGATTGTCGATCTGGGTGAGGCTAATGAGAATTTCATTATCGTAAACGAAGGGCTTGAGGCTGGGAATGAGGTATTCCTTACTGTCCCTGCTGAAGGAGAAAAGTGGGAAATCAAGGGCTGGGAAATCTATGAGAAGGTAAAGCAGCGCAGGATCGTTGAAGAGCAGAAAAAGAAGGAAGATATGGCCAGAATGCAACGAGAGCAGGCTGAACGTGAGAAGATGATGATGGATTCCGGTGGGGCAGGACCAAAAGGGGGAATGCCAAAATTCGATATGAAGAATATGTCCAAGGAACAGCGTGACCAGATGCAGAAAATGATGAAACAAGGCGGCGGTGGCGCAATAATGATTCAGGGTGGTGCTGCAGGTATGGGCGGTGGTGGTATGAAAATGCAGGTAACCCGCTAATCCATCAGCCATGTTCCGACGCTATTTACATGATATTATTATTGCGGTTGAGGCTATTATGGCCAATAAACTGAAATCAATCCTGACTGCTCTTGGGATCATTTTTGGTGTGGCTGCTGTAATCAGCATGCTGGCCATTGGTCAGGGCGCCCAGAAGGAAATTCTCGACCAGATAAAACTGGTTGGTGTTAACAATATTATTATAGAGCCTATTATCGATCAGTCCTCTTCCAGTACTTCCGAAGAGGGCAAGAAGGAATCGAAGAAGTTTTCCAATGGATTGAATTTATTGGATGTTCAGGCCATCAAGGAGGTTATTCCAACTGTTAAGGCTGTTAGTTCTGAAATTCAGCTGAATTCGTTTGTCCAGCATAACCAGGTTCGCCGCCCGACAGTATTAATGGGCGTTAGCCCTTCCTATTTCACTTTGTTCAACCTGAGTCTGGATAGGGGGAATCTTTTCAATTCCATCCATGAAGAAACAGGTCAGGCTGTCTGTGTTATCGGTTCCAATGTGGCAGCGCTGCTCTTTCCGGCAGAAAATCCGCTTGATCAGTTTGTAAAGGTTGGTCATAACTGGCTGCGCGTTATAGGAATTTTGAATCAGCGCGATATTATGGTGGCCTCTTCCTCAGCGGGTCTTGGAATTTCAAATACAAACGATGAGATTTTTATTCCTTCCAAGACGATGCTGATCCGGTATCTTAACCGTGCCATTGCCAACCGCAAAAGGGGCGAGATCTCAACGAATATGCAGATGTTTGGCGGCATGGGACGTGGTATGATGATGGCACAGACCATTACTACCGGATCTGATCAGGGGACTACCGAGAATGTGAATTATAATCAGCTTGACAAGATCGTTGTTCAGGTTAATGAAACCATGGAGCTCAAAACTACCACCGAGATCATGACGCGGATGCTTATGCGCAGGCACAACGGCGTTGCTGATTTCAAGATTACCGTTCCGGAGCTTTTACTGAAGCAGGAACAGCGTGCCAAGGATATTTTCAACATCGTACTTGGAGCTATTGCAAGTATTTCCCTGATTGTCGGGGGTATCGGGATCATGAATATCATGCTTGCCTCCGTGATGGAAAGAATCCGGGAGATCGGAACCCGTCAGGCTATCGGAGCCTCAAGGAAAGATATTATCGTTCAGTTCCTTTCTGAATCCACATTAATCAGTATTGTTGGTGGATTAATCGGAGTTATCCTGGGAATAATCCTTTCAGGGCTGATCACTCAATTTGCAGAGATCAAGACAATTGTCAAGCCATTTTCTGTATTTATTGCCTTTGGTGTTTCTGCAGCGGTAGGTATTATTTTCGGATATCTTCCGGCAAAGCGGGCTTCGGAGCAAGATCCGGTTGAATCCCTCAGGGCTTCCTAACCGATTACCTATTAAAGATATTTAAGATCTTAAGACATGAGAAAAAGCGTTGTTTCACTAATTATCATCAGCCTTCTGTTTCCGGCGCTCCTTTCCGCACAGCAGTCTCAGGGAAGGCAGCTCGATCTTCAGGAGGTCGTCAAGCTTGCACAGGACAATTCTCTCGATGCACTGCTGGCAAAACATCGTTTCCGAAGCAGCTACTGGTCATTTCGTTCCTATCAGGCCAATTACCTGCCTTCAGTATCATTGCAG
>CAILAQ010000172.1 GCA_903832165.1 uncultured Bacteroidota bacterium
CCAGATCCGCACCCTTGCAACCGATGGTTATGAGGCTGTACAGTTGGGTTTCGTAGAAAAGAAAGAAAAGCATGCGACAAAAGCAGAAATCGGCCATTACAAAAAGGCCGGTACTACTCCTAAGAGAAAAGTGGTAGAATTTGATGGGTTTGGTAGCGATGTAAAGCTGGGCGATGTCATTACAGTTGACTTGCTTGAAGCAGATGCTTTCATCGACATTACCGGCATATCAAAGGGACGCGGGTTCCAGGGTGTTGTTCGCCGTCACGGCTTCAGCGGTGTCGGACAGAGCACACACGGACAGCACAACCGCTTGCGCGCACCTGGTTCAATCGGTGCCTCTTCCTATCCTTCCCGCGTGTTTAAAGGTATGCGCATGGCAGGTCGTGACGGTGGAAAGACTATAACTGTACAGAACCTTCAGGTTTTGAAAGTTATTCCGGAGAACAATCTTTTAATTGTTAAGGGTTCTGTGCCCGGAGCCAAAGATTCATACTTAATTATTTTGAAGTAATGGAAATCGCAGTTTTAAACAGAGCAGGTGAAGAGACCGGAAGAAAAGTAGAACTGAATCCAAGTATCTACTCGGTAGAACCTAATGATCACGCGATTTATCTCGACGTGAAGCAATATCTGGCAAATCAACGTCAGGGTACACATAAGAGCAAGGAGCGCGGTGAAATATCCGGGTCAACCAGGAAGCTGAAAAAGCAAAAAGGAACCGGTGGCGCCCGTGCAGGCAGCATCAAATCAGGTACCATTCGTGGTGGAGGCCGAATGTTCGGTCCACGCCCGAGGAATTATGGTTTTAAGCTGAACAAGAAATTGAAAGAGTTGGCACGCAGATCTGCATTGACCTACAAGGCGCAAGGCAGTGACATTCTGATTCTGGAAGATTTCAATATTGATGCACCAAAGACAAGGGAATTGATCACACTTCAAAATAATTTGAAAATCAGTGATAAAAATTCTTTATATGTGTTATCTGAAGTAAATAAAAACATATATTTGTCAACCAGAAATTTACAGAACATTGAAGTCGTAACGACCTCAGACTTATGTACTTACAAGATTATGAGGGCCAAAAAAATTGTTTTGGCAGAGAGTTCTGTAGCTAAATTAGAGGAATTATTTAAGATTAACGCTTAAGAAAATGGTTGAAATATTGATTCGCCCAATCGTAACCGAGAAAATGAATGCCCAAGCGGAGAAGCTAAACCGTTATGGATTCATGGTTGATAGGAAGGCAGATAAGCACCAGATCAGAAGAGCCGTGGAGGAGATCTATGGCGTTAAAGTAGTTTCTGTCAACACAATGGTATATGCCGGAAAACTGAAATCCCGTTTTACAAAGAGTGGGGTTATTTCCGGACGTACGAATGCTTTTAAAAAGGCAGTTGTAACGTTGAACAAAGGAGAGAATATTGATTTTTACAGCAATATCTAAGTAAAAAATGGCAGTTAGAAAGTTAAAACCTGTAACTCCGGGTCAAAGGCACAAAGTCATTGGTACTTTTGACTCAATTACAACTGGCAATACACCTGAAAAATCATTGTTAAGGCCCATGAAGAG
>CAILAQ010000173.1 GCA_903832165.1 uncultured Bacteroidota bacterium
ATCAAGGAAAAGGCAATACGGCGCTTAAGGCATACTTCACGCAGTAAACTGCTGAAAACCTATTTAGGATAACCTGCTATTGATTATCAGGTTCCCTTAATTTTCTTTTCAATTTCGTACATCTCGTCACGTAACCGTGCTGCTTCGATAAAATCGAGGTCGGCAGCTGCTTTTTTCATCATTGCTTTTGTCTGAATAAGCAGATTCTCCAATCCTGATTTATCCATGTATCTGATAATCGGATCTGCCGCAATATCCGGCTTGTCTCTTTCGAAGTAAGCCTTCTTGCCCGGTTTATATTGTAATTCAGCCATGCCTGTCCGCTGAGCCTTTATGATTTGCTGAGGAGTGATATCGTTTTCTTCGTTATATTTTAACTGCTTCACGCGTCGACGGGTGGTTTCGTCGATGGCCCTTTTCATGCTATTTGTAATCTTGTCAGCATACATGATTACCAAGCCATTTAAATTTCGGGCCGCACGACCTGCTGTCTGAGTCAGACTCACCTCAGAACGTAAAAATCCCTCTTTATCAGCGTCCAGAATGGCAACCAGGGATACTTCCGGAAGGTCAAGGCCTTCACGCAAAAGGTTAACTCCGATAAGAACATCAAATGCACCGCTTCTCAATCCTGCAATGATTTCAACCCGTTCCAGCGTCTCCACATCGCTGTGGATATAACGGCAATTGATGTTTAATTTACTCAGATATTTGGCGAGTTCTTCCGCCATTCTTTTGGTCAGGGTTGTGACCAGAACCCTTTCGTGCAGTTTAATGCGTGAACGGATTTCTCCCAGCAAGTTGTCAATCTGGTTACCTGAAGGTCTTACTTCAATGACCGGATCGGGCAGACCGGTTGGACGAATCACCTGCTCAACTATAACTCCTTCCGTTTTCTCAAGTTCGTAAGGAGCTGGGGTTGCCGACATAAAAATAGTCTGGCCCGTAATGGCTTCCCATTCATCAAATTTCAGGGGACGGTTATCCATGGCTGCCGGTAGCCGGAATCCATATTCAACCAGGTTTTGCTTTCTGGAACGGTCGCCTCCATACATGGCCCGTATCTGTGGAATGGTAACATGGCTCTCATCGACCACCAGAAGAAAATCTTGCGGAAAATAGTCCAGCAGGCAGAAGGGGCGGGTGCCCGGTTCGCGGCCGTCGAAATACCTTGAATAGTTTTCGATTCCTGAGCAGTGACCCAGTTCGCGAATCATCTCCAGATCAAAAGTTGTCCGTTCTTCCAGCCTTTTCGCTTCCAGATATTTTCCTATTTCTTTAAAGTAAGCAGTCTGCAGCATCATGTCATCCTGAATCATATTGATGGCCGATTTAATCCTTTCCTTGGTGGTCACAAAAATTGTTGCTGGATAGATCGTAAGTGTATCAGGCTTTTCAATGGAATACCCGGTTAACGGATTAATGATCTCAAGGCTTTCAATCTCATCTCCCCAGAAAATAACACGATAAGCAATGTCACCATAGGCAATATGAACATCAATGGTGTCACCGCGAACCCTGAAATTTCCATTCGTGAACTCAATTTCATTCCGGCTGTATAAACTATCGACCAGCATCCTTAAGAATTTATTCCTCGAGAGGGTCTGGCCTTTTTGAATGGTAATAGTATTCTTGTGGAAATCATCAGGGTTGCCAATTCCATAAATGCAACTCACTGATGCGACTATGATTACATCTCTCCTGCCGGATAATAATGAGGAGGTTGATCGGAGGCGAAGCTTTTCTATTTCATCATTTATGGAAAGATCTTTCTCAATATAGGTATCACTGACCGGCAGATAGGCTTCCGGCTGATAATAATCATAATAGGAAATAAAAAACTCTACTGCATTTTCAGGGAAAAATGCCCTGAACTCTTCGTAAAGCTGTGCTGCCAGGGTTTTATTGTGGCTGAGCACAAGAGTAGGGCGTTGCACCTGCTGAATCACATTGGCAATGGTGAACGTTTTACCCGAACCGGTAACACCAAGCAGCGTCTGATAAGGGAGCTCACTGTTTACCCCTTCAACCAGCTGACGGATGGCTTCCGGCTGATCACCGGTCGGTACGAATTCGGAGGTAAGGTTAAAGGCCATAGGGGTAAAGGGTTAACCTCGGAGCGCCCCCTCTCCCGTGAGTGGAGCGTTAGCGCAGCGAGCGCGGGAGAGGGGGATGGGGGTGAGGTGGATCATCGGGTGTCGGGTATTTTATGATAACGGTATTGATTTCATTATATTGGATGGGGGGCGTTGGTTTGCCAGTTCGTTTGCCATGAATTCCATATAGGGTTTAACGTATTCAAAAAATGTCTTGTAACCTTCGCAGAGCCAGTTGAGACCGGGCTTACCGTCGGCCGTTTCAGCGATGCGGCTCTTGGGACAGCCTCCATGACAGGCGAATCTGACTTCACACTGCAGGCATTGTCGAGGCAAGTTATCTCGCTTGTCCTTACCAAACTGTATTTGTCGGCCTGAGGCCATCATTTCCCCCATCGGGGTTTCCATGATATTTCCCAGC
This sequence comes from uncultured Bacteroidota bacterium, assembly GCA_903832165.1. Classification (GTDB taxonomy): domain Bacteria; phylum Bacteroidota; class Bacteroidia; order Bacteroidales; family UBA12481; genus UBA12481. Next base: position 2,518 of record CAILAQ010000173.1, read on the forward strand.
AGAAATTCAGGGTAAACAAAATGATCGCAGGAATACAAATCACCGTTGTGTTCCATTACTGCAGCTTCTCCGCAGGTTTCAGCAAAAACGCATAGTCCGGGAGGGGCGCCGACCCAGTTGGCCAGGGTAACGTCGAAAAGCTGAACAAATACTTTTCCCACGTCGTTCCGCACCCATTCATCAAAAATGGTCATCATGAATTTTCCGAATTGGCGCGACCTGATCGACCAATCGGTAAGCTGAGCAGGGTCAGCGTAGGTAGGTGAAACAAGAGTCAAACCATCGGCTGGGGTTGTTTTTGAGCGCCGCTCAACTATCGGAATAAATTGAATAAAACCACTTCCGATCTTTTTAAGAAAGCGATATACTTCAAGAGGTTTCAGAACATTAGCGTCGTTGATCACAGACAGGGTGTTGAAATCCACACGAAACCTCTTGAGCAGCCTGATTCCGTTCATGACCTCCTGATGGGTTGGCTTTCCTGTTTTGGATTTACGGTATTTATTATGAATCTCTTCCGGACCGTCGATCGAGATGCCAACCAGAAAATTATTCTTCTTAAAAAACCGGCACCATTCCTCAGTTAATCGTGTGCCATTTGTTTGAAAGGCATTGTCGATTTTTTTGCTGCCCTTGTATTTGTTTTGCAGTTCGACCGCTCTTTCGAAAAATTCAAGACCTAAAAGGGTGGGCTCACCGCCCTGCCAGGTAAAAGTAACGATCGGAACTTCCTGCGCTTCAATGAACTGTTTGATATAGCTTTCGAGCAGTTCATGGGTCATTTTGAAGCTGCCGCTTTCCGAATACAATCTCTCTTTTTCAAGATAATAGCAATAGGTACAGTTCAGGTTACAAACCGGGCCAATAGGCTTGGCCATCACCATAAAGGATTTCGGTCGGGTTACCTTGATGGCATCACTCAGGGTCAGGGTCTTGTTTTTATCGTAGCGAGGCATGATGCGAAGTTAGAAACATCATCATTAATGCAATTAAATTTTATAGTTTGGAGGAAAATTAAACCTATGTTCCTTAATTTTCAATTAACGGCAAAAGTGTTGCTTTCCATTGTGGTCACACTAAGTCCAATGATTCCAAATGATTCGGTTTCAGTTCGCTGGTCACCAAAGGGGGAAAAATTGTTGCTGACAGAATCAAAAACCGGGATGACTACGGAATTTTATCTGGGGCCAAAGGATCTTGGTCAGGTGAAACTGGTTTTATCTAAAAGTAAAGAGGCGATGTACCCCGATTTATTGCAGGGAGACTGGAATCACAACGGAAGCCTGGATGATGATTCGGTAATCAGCACTGTTCCTAAGGAAACCCGTGGAAAAATGTGGTCTTCTTTCTCAGCGTCAATCGATATATCTGTTAAGGATCCGATAACAGGTAAACAGGTGATTAATCCTTATCCGCTCAATTTATGGTATGTATATGATCCTGTTGAACCGGATGCTGAAAAAGTGATTCGTTATTCACGTCGTGGCTGGATGCAGGGGTTATTCGAAACTGATAGTTTGCAGGGGATTATCCTGCTGACGGAGATGCAGATGGATGGAGTTTATGATAGTCTCGACAGTTGGATGCTGGCGTTGAAAACAAATCCGAAGGAATTGTATGGTGCCAGTTCCAGGTCTTGTACCGATCATGCCTGGATAGGTGATAAGGCATACAAGATTACTGAAATCGATCCTTCCGGGCGCAGGGCAAAGCTGGTCAGGTTCTATCCGGGAATGACCAGTGCGCAGGAATCGGCATCCAGGGATATGCTGGCAGCAGATCGCCAGGCAGCTCATTCCGGCAAAAGCGTGAATTTTTCCCATGATTACAAGGTTTCCGCTAAAGAGGCGACATCCCTTTCCAAACCCTTGCTGATCGATTTTGAGACTACCTGGTGCGGACCGTGCAAGCAAATGGATCAGTGGGTTTACAATGCGGACCTGGTGGTGGCGAAATCGCTTAACTTATTGGCTGTTAAAGTGGATGGTGATGAAAATCGTGATTTAGTGAAGAAGTTTCAGGTCAATGCATATCCAACAATTATCCTGATTGGAAGCGATGGAAAAGAGATCCGGAGGTTGGTCGGATATCAATCTGTTAATCAGATGGTCGCATTCCTATCGCTATAAAAAATCTTTAATTCGATATTTTGTCGCTGATATGGTAATTAATGAAAAAAGAATAATCTTTGTTATACATTAAACTAACCTATTTCCTTTACCATGAACATTTTTGTTGCAAAGTTAAGCTCTGACACCAAAGGTGATGACCTGCAAGGGCTTTTCGAAACCTACGGCCGCGTGGATTCGGCAAAAGTAATAATTGATCGCGATACCAACCAGTCAAAAGGGTTTGGTTTCGTTGAGATGTCTGATGATAGTGAAGCTCAGGCCGCCATTGACGGGTTGAACGAAACTGATTTTAAAGGTAGCCGGATTGTCGTCAAAGTGGCACGTCCACGCACTGAAGGGCCTTCTGATGCACCAAGGAGACCTAATCCCCGATTCAATAATCGATAATTAAAAGATTAAAAAGGCGGGTGACCGCCTTTTTTTATATCAGGCCCGAGAGCAGATAGCCTGCCCAGCCCACTATCCATGCAAGGATGGTCATGTAGACGACCATGAATGCTGACCATTTCCATTTGCCGGATTCCCTGCGTATTGCAGACAGGACTGCGATACATGGAACATATATCAGTACAAAAAGCATAAAAGCAAGGCCTGCTCTCAGGCTGAAAACGGGAGTGCCTTTCAGTCTGCCTTTTGTGTGTTTTGATTGCATCATCCGGTCCTGCACGGATGCACTGGGATCTCCATCCTGATATAAAACCCCGATAGTACTAACCACCACTTCCTTAGCTGCAATTCCGGAAAGCACAGCCACCGACATTTTCCAGTCGAATCCAAGCGGGGCCATCACAGGCTGAACAGCTCTTCCGATGTATCCAATAGCTGAACCCTCCAGCTGGACTGATTTATTTTCCGAGATTCTCGGGAAATAACCCAAAGCCCAGATAACTATTGAGGCTAACAGTATAATACCTCCCATTTTCTTTAAATACAGCCGGCTTCTGAACCACATATGTTTTACGATGGCATTAGCCCGTGGACTGCGATATGGCGGGAGTTCCATAACAAATGGGGCTTCCTTGCTGCGGAACAGTGTATTACGGAGTATCAGGGCCATGAATATTGATAAAACGATACCCACCAGATACAAGCCAAAGATCACATTTGCTGCATGACCCGGAAAAATCACTCCGGCAATCAGTATATAAACCGGCAAACGGGCACTGCAGGACATCAATGGAATGATCAGCATGGTCATGAGCCGGTCGCCGCGGTTTTCGATGGTTCTCGTAGCCATTATAGCAGGTACATTGCAGCCGAACCCCATAATAAGCGGGATAAATGATTTCCCATGGAGTCCGATAAGATGCATCAGCTTGTCCATAATAAAGGCTACCCTTGCCATATAACCGGTATCCTCCATAAAAGAGATAAAGAAGAACAGGATCAGAATGTTGGGCAGGAAGATTATCACCCCTCCAACACCGCCGATCATACCATCTATGAGGAAATCCTTCAGAATCCCCGGCGCGAGTGAGTTCTGCAAAAGTGTCGACAAAGCGTGAACCCCTGCATCAATCCAGTCTACCGGATATTTTCCCAGGTTAAAGGTAGATTGGAACATAACCCACAGGAACAAAAGGAATATCGGAAAACCAAGCCATTTATGAGTGAGTATGTTATCTATTTTGGATGTGGGGCTAACCTGTTCAGCAGGGATTTCCTTCTTTTTATAGGTTTCGCGCAAAGCACCCGAAATGAATCCGTAACGGGAATCGATCAGCAGACTTTCCGCATCTTTATTATAGAATTTTTCTATTCGGGCGATCTCTTTTTCAGCGAGTAGGGTAACCTCATCAGCATTAGCTACAGCCTTCAGGGATTTCAGAATATCAGGATTTCTTTCCAGTAATTTTATAGCCAGGAACCGGCTCGAAAAGCGGTCTGAGAAATCAGGTGAGGCCCAAAGTTTGTCCTGCAAACGTTTAATGCTGATTTCGATTTCGGGATCATAAGGTATGTGAATATGGCGGACGATACTGTCCTTTCCCTGGATCACCTCAGTCACTTTTTTGAATAGTTCATCTATGCCGGTACCCTTGATTCCAACCGTTGGCACAACCGGTATGCCGAGCATTCTGCCCAGGTACTCATGGTCGAGCTTGTCTCCGCTCTTTACAAGCTCATCATACATGTTAAGCGCGATAACCACCGGAAGGTCCATGTCTATCAGCTGGGTGGTCAGATACAGGTTTCGCTCAAGATTTGATGCATCGATGACATTTATTACCACATCAGGGTGTTCAATTAAAAGCTGATCGCGGACAAACAGCTCATCAGGGCTGAACGCGCTGAGTGAATAGGTTCCGGGCAAATCAGTCAGCTGAAAATTCTGATTATTAAGCCTGATTTCAGCAATTTTAGCTTCCACGGTTACGCCGGCATAATTTCCGGTTCTCTCACGTGAATGGCTTGCGAGATTGAAAATGGAAGTCTTGCCGCAATTTGGATTACCCACCAGCGCCACCTCGATATTGTCAGGCAGGAAACCGAATTCAGATGAGCCGGGTGCACTTGTCATCCCCGCGAAGGCGGGGACCTCGTCCCTTACCGGGAAATCTGGCGCGGGAACCTTTACGCCAACCACGAAATTCTCTAAAAGCACCACCTCTATCAGTTCCGCTTCAGCATGCCTCAACGAAACATTATAGCCGAGAATCTCATATTCGATCGGGTCGCGGAGAGGTGCGGACTTTATTACAGTTACTACTTTCCCATGGATAAACCCCATGTCCATGATCCGCCTGCGAAACACACCACGCCCCTTCACCTTGGTGATCATTGCCTTCTGGCCCGTTTGCAGTTCTGCTAATGTCATAACGGGTGCAAATATATCCTTTTTTGCTATTTAGAATGATTCTAAGTTATGATAAATATCGAAGCATTATCTTCGTCGTTCGAAAAAGCAGCAATGATCGGAAGAGCATCAATCAGCATTAATGATAAGGGACAGGGTCCCCGCCTTCGCGGGGATGACAACTCTCTGTGGGTAATGTTATTATTGCTTTCTGTGATAATTTTGGCGGGATGCCAGGGGAAGCGTGGATCTACTTCAGAAAAGGAGATGAGTGCAACCATATCTGATACCACCTTGCCTTCGGTGAAATATGCAAAGGGTTTTAGGTTTGAAAAGGCTGCAGAAGGCATCTTGCTGATCTTCTCGGATCCGATAAAAGCCGGTCGCGAAATTGCCCGATATCGCCTTGTTTCCAATGATTCTAAAGGAAAGGCAATCGCAGGTGTGACAGACATTGCTGTCCCGGTTACCCGGATCGCTGCTTCTTCCACTACCCATGCGGGATTTTTATCTGCGGTGGGTTCAGCAAAGCAATTGATGGGATGTAATAGTCCTGAAAGATTATTTGATACTTTGTTGTTTAACCGGTTTTCGAGGGGCGAGTTGGTGCGTACCGGTCGCGATCAGGGATATAATCTTGAGTTTCTGATTTCCAGCAAACCCGATCTGGTTTTGAAAGCGGGAGTTGACGGCCAGTTTGTTCCGGATCCCCGGCTAAGGGAGGCCTCCATACCTGTAATGTATATATTGGAGTGGATGGAACCGACGCCACTGGGCAGGGCTGAATGGATCAAGGTTTTCGGCATGATTACAGGCAGGATAAAGGCTGCCGACTCGGTATTCAATATGGTGGAAATCAATTATAATTCATTGGCTGACAAAGGGCAACAGGCTTCTGAAAAGGTGAAGGTGCTGACTGGTAATGTTTTTAAAGGAACCTGGTATATGCCGGGAGGCAAGAATTACATGGCCCGTTTTTTCGAAGATGCCGGGATGGATTACCTTTGGAAAGATAATGATCAGGCAAGCAGTCTTGCCCTGAGTTTCGAATCGGTTGTCTACCGTTTGTCGGAAGCGCCGGTATGGATAAATGTAAATGTTGATTCTATTTCGAGGCTTATTGCCGCAGAAGCGCGGTATTCGGTTTTCCGGGCATTGAAAGAACAACGGGTTTACAGTATATTTAATCGTATAAATCCGCAGGGTGGCAATGATTTCTGGGAGGGCGCTGTGGTCAGGCCGGACAGG